>NZ_JAGGOL010000053.1 GCF_018614525.1 Streptomyces sp. ISL-11 | reverse complement strand
GGTCCCCGCAGGGCGGGCGCGGCCGCGGGGCACGGCCCGGGGGCGCGGCGTCGGGCCTCTCCTGGGACCTCCGCCCGGTCTGCGGCCGGGCTCCGTGCGGCCTTCGCGTCGGGCGTGAATTCCTCGCGCCCGCCACCGGCCCGGCCCCGGGGCCCGTGCGGTACGGGTCCCGGGTGCGGCCTCAGTCCGGGGGCTCCTGTGGGGGGCCTTGACCGGGGGTGTCGTCGGGCTCCGGAGGGGCCTGGGGGGTGTGGGTGTCCTCGGTCTCCTCCGGCTCCTCGGCTTCCTCGGGGGTTTCGGGGGTCTCGGGGGTTTCGGGGGTCCAGGGGTCGGGGCCGGGGGTGCCGCCCGCCTGCTGGTCGGGCAGGTCCCGGGGCACGGCCGCGCCCTCGCCGGCGGGCTCTTCGCCCCGTCGGTCGGTCATGAGGGGTCCTCTCAGGTGCCGGGCCGGTCGTCGCGTGCCGGCTTCCTGGCCTTGCGCGGGCGCTCGCCGACTCCTTCGAGGGCTTCGCCGCGGGCCGTGCCGCCCTCGTTCTGGTAGCCCTCGCGGGCGCTCGCCGTGCCGGGCACCGTCCGTTCGCGCGCCTGGCTCTCCTTGCCGGAGTGCGCTCCCGGTTCCTTCTCGTCGCGCGCACGCTTGTAGGGCTTGGGCCGGGCCATGGCGCCCACCTCCGGTCGGTGTCGGGTGCCCACCGGCAAACGGGTGGGTCCCGGCGGGTACCCGGTCAGCGGCGCGGCATGCGGCCCGCGGGCGCCCGGAGCGGGTGCAAGGTCACCTCTTCCAGGCGGCCGTCCTCGGCGCGGGCGGTCATGTAGGTGCGGTGGGGCTGGCGGCGGCGGTCGGTGGGCGAGCCGGGGTTGAGCAGGCGCAGGCCGCCGGGGGCGGTGGTGTCCCAGGGGATGTGGCTGTGGCCGAAGACCAGCACGTCGGTGTCGGGGAAGCGCTCGGCGCAGCGTTGTTCGCGCCCTTGGGCGGGGCCGGTCTCGTGGACGACGGCGAAGCGCAGGCCGCCGAGGCGGGCGTGGGCGGTCTCGGGCAGGCGGGCGCGCAGTTCGGGGCCGTCGTTGTTGCCGTGGACGGCGATGAGGCGGCGGGCGCGGGCGGTGAGGAGGTCGAGGGTGGCGGTGTCGGTCCAGTCGCCGGCGTGGAGGACGACGTCGGCGTCGTCGATGGCGGCCAGGAGTTCCTCCGGCAGCGCCTTGGCCCGGGTGGGCAGGTGGGTGTCGGAGGTCAGCAGGAGCCGCATGCGGGCACTGTAGCGGCGGGCGGGGGCGGGGGCGCGCCGGTGCGGTGCCCGGTTGCGGGCGCGCGGGGGCCGGTGTGCGGGGGTGCGCGGGGTGTCCTTGCGTCGGCTGCTGCGGGGGCGCCGGTGGGTCTCCGGTCGTCGCGGTCCGCGGCCGCGGGCGTCTGTTGGCCGGTCGTGTCCGCCACGCTCCTTTCCCGGGGGCGTGGCGGTGGGGTGGGCGGGGTTACGCGGTGGCGGTGAGTTCTTCGATGCGGGCGGCGAAGTCGGGGGCGGGCAGGGGGAGGTCGACCTCCTCGACGTAGCCGACGGCGTCGGGGACGTAGGCGATGACGGCGGTGGCGGCCGGGGAGATGGTGCTGGCGCCTTCGCGGAGGTTGTCCAGGATGCGCAGGGCGGTGTCGAGGTCGTTGCGGGTGAGGGATTCGGGGACTTTGGGGATGTGGTCCTCCAGGCCCGCGTGGCGGTGCCACAGGTCGGCCTCGCGCCGCTCCCCCAGGGCCATGTGGTGCAGGTAGAGGCAGCAGGCGGCGGCGTTGTCGCCGGCGCCGGCGGCGAACTGCCACCAAAAGCGTGCGGAGTCCTCGCGGTCGGCCAGTTGCAGGACGCAGCCCAGGACGAGGGCGCCGTCGGGTTCGAGGATGCGGCGGGCGAGGAAGGCGCCGAGTTTGTACAGGTCCTGGGAGATGACGGTCTCGCACAGGATCCGCAGGTGGCGGTGGAAGGCGCGGTGGGGCAGGGCGTCGCGCTGGGTGGTGCGGACGGCGGCGGTGCGGGCGGGTTCCATCTGGTCGTCGAAGCGCAGGGCTCCCCACCACATGCGTTCGGCGATCCGGGCGGACAGGCGTGCTTCGCTGTGTTCGGTGACGGCGCAGGGGCGGTGCCTGAGGCGGGCCCGGGACAGTGCCTGGTCAATGGGCTCGGTCATCGGGCCTCATCTTCTCGTCGCCTTCTTCCAGCCCGAGGGCTTCTTTCAGCCGGTGCTTGGCGTAGCGGACGTTGGAGCGTACTCCGGCCTGGGTGATGCCCAGGATGTCGGCGGTCTCGCGGGTGGTGTAGCCGAGGCAGTACTGCAGGACGATGACGTCGTGCTGGCGTTCGGGGAGGGCGCGGATGGCTCCGTAGATCGCGAGGTTCTCCTCCAGTTGCCCGATCGGGTCGACGGCGTGGTGCAGGGCCGTGGTCTCGAAGGCGGCGGTGTCGATGACGACGGGGCGCCGGCCGCGGGCGCGGGCGTGGTCGATGGTGCGGTTCTTGACGACGACCCAGGCGAAGGCGTTGGGGTTTTCCTGTTCCAGGACGTCGCTCCAGCCGAAGTAGAGCTGTTCGAAGGCGTGGTCGACGGCTTCTTCGGCGTCGGCGCGGTTGCTGAGGTAGAGCTCGGCCCAGTGCACGTACGGTCCGCGGTAGAGCTGGTGGAAGGCGCGGAAGTCGGGCGGCAGTTCGGGGAGTTCTCGCATCGGCAGCACGTCCGCCGGTTCGCGGCGGGATCGCGTCACCCTCGGTCTCCCTGCCGCCGGTTCTGCCCCCGGCCGCGGTCGCGTGCGCGGCCGGACATGCCGTTGTGGTGATCTGGAATCACGGAGTCGGACGTCCCCTCCCACATGGTTCGAGAGGCGGTCCCCCGCACCCCGGAGGAGCGCTGGTGCCTCCTCTGCCCCTTATAGCGACTGCCGGGGGTCAGGTGTGCAACGTGGTTGGCGGGAAATTGCCGGTCGGTGGTGGCCGGGCGGGGTGGGGTGGGCGTCTGCGTCGGCGGCTTCCGGCGGGGAGTTTCAGCGGAAGAGGAGGGCGGCGTACTGGTACGTGGGCTCGGTCCAGTGGTGGAGGGGGTGGAAGCCGGCCTGTGCGACCTCGGTGAGGAGCTCGGGGAGGGTGAATTTGTGCAGGAGGGCGTGGGTGACCTGCTCGCCGGTGGTGAAGGTGACGCCGAGTCCGAGGCCGGGCAGGGTCACGTGCTGGGTGCGCAGGCTGCGCAGGGTGGCGCGGACGTCGTGGGTGCGGCGGTCGTAGGTGATCTCGGGGTGGAAGGCGGTGGGGTCGAAGTCGGCGTCGTAGCGGTGGTTGAGGTGGGTGAGGCAGTTGAGGGCGGCCAGGCGGCGTACGGGGCGCGGGCCGTGGTAGCCGGCGCTGTAGGCGCGTTCGATGGCGTCGGCGGGTTCGCTGAGGTCGGCGCAGAGCAGGAAGTGGTCGGTGGGGCCGCAGGCGTCGCGCAGGGCGTGCAGGAAGCGGTGGCGTTCGGTGGGTGAGAGGTTGCCGTAGGTGCTGCCCAGGAGGGCCAGCAGGCGGTGTTCGCCGCGGTGGCGCAGCCAGTTCAGGGCGGGGATGAAGTCGCCGTGGACGGTGGTGACGCGGGCGTGGGGGAAGCGGTGGTGGATGCGGTGGGCGGCGTCGCGCAGGGGCTGGGCGCTGATGTCGACGGCGGTGTAGGCGGTCAGGCCCGTGTGCCGGTCGAGGGGTTCCAGGAGCAGGGGTGTCTTCTCGGCGGCGCCGGCGCCCAGGTCGATGAGGGCTGTGGCGGCGGTGGTGCGGGCGATGTGGGTGGCGTGGGTGCTCAGCAGGCGGCGTTCGGCGGTGGCCGGGTAGTAGTCGGGCAGGCGGATGATCTCTTCGTAGAGGGCGGAGCCGGTGCGGTCGTAGCCGAAGAGGGTGGGCAGGTGCTTGGGGGTGCTGGTCAGGCCGGTGCGCAGGAGAGTGTCGTTGTCGTCGGTGTGGGGGCCGGTGAGGGAGACGGTGTGGATGGTCTGGGTGGGGTGCGGCATGGGTCAGTCCGTGGGGGGTTGAGGGGTGAGGTCGAGGCGGTGCAGGAGGTGGTCGAGGAGGGTGGGGGTGGTGGGGTGGGGGTGAGTGGTGTGGGTGGCGGCGTGGGTGCGGGCCTGGGGTGAGAGACACCAGTTCAGGAGGGGGTTCAGGCGATCGGGGCGGGCGTCTTCGCAGGGCAGGACGGCGGGCCAGCCCAGGGCGGTGGCCTGGGCGGTGACTTTCGCGCCGCCGGCGACGGGGTCGATGGCGAGGGCGGGGACGCCGGCGCGCAGGGCGAGGACGAGGCCGTGCAGGCGGGTGGTGACGACGGCGTCGAGGCGGGTCAGGACGGTGTGGAGTTCGTCGGGGGTGGCGGGCAGGCGCCAGTCGCGGCTGTCGAGGCGGGTGTCGAGGGGCAGGCGGGCGGCCTGGACGGTGGTGAGCCAGTCCCGCAGGGCGTGGGTGACGGTGGTGTGGCGGCGCCGGGGGCCGTATTCGTGCTGGCCGTTGGTGAGGATGACGCCCAGCAGCGGGGGGCGGCCGGGCGGGGGTGTGTGGAGGCTGAGGTCGGTGGCGGGGGTGGTGCCGGCGGTGTCGCGGTGCAGGAGGTCGTCGAAGAGGGTGGCGGCGGGGTCGGTGGGGTCGGGTACGGAGACGCCGACGGCGATGCGGTGGCAGTGGGCGTAGCGGGTGTGCAGGTCGAGCAGGGGGCTGGTGCCGTCGGGGGCGGGACGGGAGTGGAGGGGGCCGCAGGCGAAGACCAGGTGGGTGTAGCGGGCGGGGTCGGCCGTCTCCAGGTGGAGGGCGTGGGGGCGGAAGACGGGTGACCAGGCGGTGTCGTGGGGCAGGTGGGCGCGGCGCAGGGTGTCCTGGACGGCGTGGGCGGCGAGCATGTCGCCGGCGGTGACCTCGCCGTGCAGGAAGCTGAACCAGCCGGTGAGCAGGATGCGGGGGCGGCGGGGGCCGCGGGTGTTTCCGGTGGGGGTGGTTCGGGTGGTCGGGGTGGTCGGGGTGGTTCGGGTGGTCGGGGTGGTCCGGGGGCTCGCGGTGGCCGGGGTGGTCCGGGCGTCCGGAGGGGTTCGGGGGCTCCCGGTGGCCGGAACGGCCGGGGGGTTCCCGGTGGCCGGGGTGGTCCGGAGGCTCCCGGTGGTCGGAACGGGTGGGGGGCTCCCGGGGGCCGCGGTGGGCGGGATGCTCCCAGCGGCCGGTACGGGGTGGGTGGTTGGGGCGTGCGGGGTTGCGTTGGTGCCTGAGGTGGCACGGGTGGCTTGAACAGCAGATGCGGTCCAGGTGCCGGAGGCGGCCGGGGCGGTCCGGGGGCTCCCGGTGGCGGGGGTGGCCGGGACGGCTCCAGCGGCCGGGGTGGCCGGGACGGCTCCAGTGGCCCGGACAGCCTGGACGCTCCCAGCGGCCGGGACGGGGTGGATGGTTCGGGCGTACGGGGTTGCGTTGCTGCCTGACGTGGCTCGCGTGGCTCGGACAGCAGATGCGGTCCAGGTGCCGGAGGCGGCCGGGGCGGTTCGGGGGCTCCCGGTGGCCGAGGTAGCTGGGACGCTCCCAGCGGCCGGGACGGGGTGGATGGTTCGGGCGTACGGGGTTGCGTTGGTGCCTGACGTGGCTCGCGTGGCTTGAACAGCAGATGCGGTCCAGGTGCCGGAGGCGGCCGGGGCGGTTCGGGGGCTCCCGGTGGCCGAGGTAGCTGGGACGCTCCCAGCGGCCGAGGTGGCCGGGACGGTTCCAGCGGCGGCCGGGACAGCCTGGACGCTCCCAGCGGCCGGGACGAGGTGGATGGTTCGGGCGTACGGGGTTGCGTTGCTGCCTGACGTGGCTCGCGTGGCTCGGACAGCAGATGCGGTCCAGGTGCCGGAGGCGGCCGGGGTGGCCTGATTGGCCGGGGTCCCCCGGGTGCCTGGGTGGGCCGGAGTGTCCTGGTGAGCCCGGGCGTCCTGGCGGCCCTGTGCATCCTGACGGGCCCGGGCGTCCTGACGGGCCTGTATGTCCTGGCGGCCCTGAGTGTCCTGACAGGCCCGGGCCTGGCGGGCGGCCTGGCCGCCCCCGGTGTCCTGGCGGGCAGCCGGCCGGTGGGTGGCCGGCGGGGGGTCAGCCGACATAGCGGCGGGCGGCGGAGGTCTTCTGCGGGGCTTCCAGCAGGCGCAGGCGGGCCTCTACGGCGGGGGGCAGGGGGCGGCGTTCGCGCAGGACCCAGGGCAGGCCGGCGGCGGCTTCGGCGAAGGCGCGTACGGAGGTGGCGTCGCGCGGGACGGTACGGGCGAGGTGGGCAGTGCGGCGCAGGGCGGTGGGGGCGGAGCGGCGCAGCCAGTTGCACCACAGGGTGTTGCGGATGCCGTGGCGGCGGCGCAGGCGGGCGTCGCGGTGGGGTGAGGGGCGGTGATGGACGGTGAGGTGGTCGGCGTAGGTGAGCCACCAGCCGGCGGCGGCGAGGTCGGCGGCCAGGAGTTCTTCCTCGCCGCCGAGCCACAGGCGGGGCGAGAAGCCGCCGGCGGTGCGGAAGGCGCCGGTGCGCAGGACGGTGGCGGCGGCGAGGAAGGAGCCGAGGGCGGGGCCGGGCAGCCATGGGGGGCGTGGGAGGGGTGAGTGGCGCAGTTCGGTGACGATGGGGTCCTCCCGGGGTGCCCTCTCGTCGTGCCGGTGGGGGGTGTCGGGGTGGGGGTGGGGGTGGACGAGGATGCGGGCGGTGACGGTGGCGAGGCGGGGGTGGGTGTCGAGGAGGTCGGCTGCGGCGGTGAGGGAGCCCGGCTCCCACCAGGAGTCGTCGTCGCAGAAGGCGAGGTAGGGGGTGGTGGCGAGGCGGGCGGCGAGGTTGCGGCCGGCGGCGCCGAGGTTGCGGTGGGGGGTGAGGAGGGTGATGTGGGGGTGGTGGGCCCGTACGGCCTGGGCGGTGGCGTCGGTGGAGGCGTTGTCGACGACGGTGACGGGGGGTTGTTCGGGCAGGGCGGCCAACTGGTCGAGGGTGTGCAGGAGTTCGTCGCGGCGGTTGCGGGTGATGACGACGACGGTGGTGCGCGGGTCGGCTCTCACAGGGGGTTCTCCTGTCACGGCGCACGGAGTGCGGGGTGGGGGGTGGTTTCGAGGGTGCGCAGGCCGCGTTCGACGGCGGGGGGCAGGAGGCGGCGGCGGGCGAGGGCGGCGGGCAGCAGGCGCAGGGCGGCGGCCAGGGCGGTGCGGGCCTGGGGGTCGGCGGGGCAGGTGCGGGCCAGGGCCCAGGTGCGGGCCAGGGCGTGGGGCAGGGGGCGGCGCAGCCAGGCGGTGAGGAGTTCGTTGCGCAGGATGCGGGCGGGGCGGCCGGTGCGGGGGGTGGGGTGGGGGTGGTGCCAGGCGATGACGCGGGGGCAGTGGGCCAGGCCCCAGCCGTGGGCGGCGAGTTCGAGGGCGAGGAGGGTTTCCTCGGCGCCGAAGTGCAGGAGGGGGTCGAAGCCGCCGACGGTGAGGAAGGCGGCGCGGCGTACGACGGCGGCGCAGGCGAGGAAGCCCAGGACGGAGGGGCCGGGCAGGTCGGGGGCGTGGCCGAGCGGTGAGGTGGCCAGGGTGTGGTTGAGGGGGTCGGGGCGGCCGTCGGGGCCGACGCGGGTGGCGGCGGCGATCAGGGCGAGGCGGGGGTGGGTCTGGAAGAGGTCGGCGGCGTGGGTGAGGGCGCCGGGCTGCCACCAGGAGTCGTCGTCGGCGAAGGCGATGTAGGGGGTGGTCAGGGCGGTGGCGCCGAGGTTGCGGCCGGCGGCGCCGAGGTTGCGGTGGGGGGTGAGGAGGGTGATGTGGGGGTGGTGGGCCCGTACGGCCTGGGCGGTGGCGTCGGTGGAGTCGTTGTCGACGACCACGATGGGGGGTTGTTCGGGCAGGGCGGTCAGGCGGTCGAGGGTGTGCAGGAGTTCGTCGCGGCGGTTGCGGGTGATGACGACGACGCCGACGCGGGGGTCGGGGGTCATGGGACGGGCTCCGCGGTGGGGTGGGCGGGGGTGGGCAGGTGGGTGACGGCGGTGAGGACTTCGGCGGTGGTGATGCGCAGCAGCCGGGGGTCGGGGCGTGGGCCGTGGGCGTTTCCGGGGCGGGGGTGGTCGTCGGGGTCGGGGTGATACAGGACGCGGTGGCGGGGTGAGGGGGGCGGTCCCCACAGGCGGGGGGCGACGGGGCCGAAGAGGGTGACGGAGGGGGTGGCCAGGGCGGTGGCGAGGTGGGCGAGGCCGGTGTCGCCGGCGATGACGGCCCGGGCGTGGGCGATGAGGGCGGCGAGTTGGGGGAAGGGCAGGTCGGTGGTGCCGCCGAGGACGGTGGTGGGGGGCAGGCCGGCCTGGCGGGCGATGTGGTGGGCGAGGGGGCCTTCGCCGGTGCCGGCGGTGAGCCGTACGTGGTGGCCGGTGTGGTGCAGGGCGTGGGCGAGGGCGGCGAACCGTTCGGGGGGCCAGCGGCGGGCGGCGGCGTCCGCGCCGGGGTGGATGACGGTGGCGCCGGGGGCGGGTGAGGGGGCCTGGGGTGGGGGGATGTGCAGGTCGGCGGGGTCGGCGGGGTGGCCGTACCAGTGCAGCAGGCGGCACCAGCGCAGGCGTTCGTGTTCGTCCTCGTGCCAGGTGGGTCCGGGTAGTTGGGGGGTGTGGGGGTGGGCGTAGGCGTAGAGGCGGGCGGGGCGCAGATTGGTGAGGAGGAGGTGGCTGGGGGGGCCGTTGCCGTGCAGGTCGACGGCGAGTTCGGGGGGTGGTCCGTGCCAGGGGAGGGTGGTGGGGACGGTGCGGCCGGGTGCGTGGGTGGGCAGCAGGTCGTCGATGGTGGCGGTGGCGGTGGCGGCCTGGGCCAGGCGGGCGGGGGCGGCCAGGGTGAGGGTGTGGCCGGGGTGGGCGCGGCGCAGGGCCCGCAGGGCGGGGACGGCGGTGAGGAGGTCGCCCAGGCCCAGGGCGCGCAGGACGAGCAGGCGGGGGCGGCCGGGGTGGGGGGTCATGGGCGGGCTTCCGGAGCGGAGGAGTGCGCGATCACCAGCGGGGCCACGGGGCGATGCCGCACGGGCAGCGGGTAGTTGCGGGTCACGGGCCGGCCCCGCGCGGGGTCCGGTGATACGGACAGGCGGGCCGGGCCGGAGAGGCCGGCCGGCTCCCCCGCTGCCGCGGGGTGGTGTGGGGGCTGGTGTGCGGGGGCGGGGGTCATGGGCGGGGTGTTCGGTGGGATCGGGCGGCTCGGCGGGTGAGTTCGGTGGTGGAGCGGCCGGCGAGGTAGGGGAGGGTGACGGCTTGGCCGCCCCATTCGCCGAGGGCTACGGCTTCGGGGAGGGTGTCGGCGCTGTAGTCGCCGCCTTTGGCCCAGATGTGGGGGCGCAGGCGGCGCAGGAGGGGTTCGGGGGTGTCTTCGCGGAAGACGGCGACGGCGTCGACGCAGCCGAGGCCGGACAGGACGCGGATGCGGTCGGCTTCGGGGGTCAGGGGGCGGCCGGGGCCTTTGAGGCGGCGGATGGAGTCGTCGGAGTTGAGGCAGACGATGAGGCAGTCGCCGATGCGGCGGGCGCTTTCGAGGAGGCCGACGTGGCCGGCGTGCAGGAGGTCGAAGCAGCCGCCGGTGGCGACGACGGTGCCGCCGCGGGCGCGTACGGAGTGGGCGAGGGCGAAGGGGTCGTGGGGGTGGTGGGGGGTGGGGGCGGGGGGGCTCTGGGGGTCCCACAGGCGGGGGTTGCCGGCGCCGCCGGCGGCGACGAAGGCGGCGGCTTCGGCGACGGCTCGCTGGACGGCTTCTTCGGGGAGGGCGCCGTCGCCGAGGGCGGCGGCGGCGACGGCGGCGAAGCAGTCGCCGGCGCCGCAGGGGTCGCCGGGGGCGGGGTGGGGTGGGGGGACGAGCATGGGGCTGTCGCTGCCGCCGCGGGTGAGGATGGCGCCGCGTTCGCCGAGGGTGACGGCGACGGCGGCGGCGGCCCAGTGGCGGGCGAGGAGGGCGCCGCGCAGGGCGTGGGCGCGCAGGGAGTCGTCGTCGGGGGTGAGGGGGGTGCTGGGGGCGAGGGCGCGGGCTTCGGCGGCGTTGGGGGTGGCCAGGCGTACTTCGGGTACGGGCGGGTCGCCTTTGGGGTGGGGGTCCCACAGGACGGGGGCGCGGCGGGCGGTGGCCTGCAGGTGAGTGCGTACGGCGTGGGCGGTGCCGCGTCCGTAGTCGGCGACGAGGACGGCGCAGGCGTCGGCCAGGGCTTGGCGGACGGCGTCGTCGGGTGGGCCGGGGGTGCCGCCGCCGTCGTCGATGCGGACCAGGGGGCGGTCTCCGGCGCGGACGCGGGTTTTGACGGGGAGGGTGCCGTCCAGGGGGAGTTCGAGGAGGGTCAGGCGGGGGGTGAGGGCTTGGCGGACGGTGTCGCTGGCGTGGTCGTCGCCGAGGGCGGTGATGAGGATGACGGTGCGTCCGTCGCGGGCGGCGAGGGCGGCGGCGAGGCCGGCGCCGCCGGGGTGGGCGCGGTGGTGGCGGACGTCGACGACGGGGGCGGGGGCGTCGGGGGCCAGGCGGGTGGCTTCGCCGTCGATGTCCTGGTCGAGGAGGGTGTCCCCGACGACGACGAGGGGCTGGGGGTGGTTCATGGGCGCGGGCTCCTTCAGCCGGTGGTGGGGGCCGGGGTGGTGAGTGCGCCGGTGGCCGGGGTGGTGGGGGTTTCGGCGGCGTCGAAGGATTCGCACAGCAGGTGGAGGGCGACCAGGTGGGCTTCTTGGACGGTGGCGGTGGTGTCGGCCTCGATGCACAGGGCCTCGTCGGCGCGGGTGGCCAGGGGGTTGGGGCGGGGGCCGGTCATCGCCCAGACGCGCAGGCCGGCGGCGCGGCCGGTGGTGGCGGCGGCGAGGAGGTTGGGGCTGCGTCCGGAGGTGGACATCAGCAGGAGGATGTCGCCGGGGCGGCCGTGGGCGGTGACCTGGCGTGCGTAGAGCTCTTCGAAGCCGTAGTCGTTGCCGATGGCGGTGAGGCTGGAGGTGTCGGCGTGCAGGGCGATGGCGGAGTAGGCGGGGCGTTCGGTGCGGTAGCGGCCGACGAGTTCGGCGGTCAGGTGCTGGGCCTGGGCGGCGCTGCCGCCGTTGCCGGCGGCCAGCAGGCGGCCGCCCAGGGGCAGGACGGCGGCGAGGTGTTCGCCCCATGCGGCGACCTGGTGCAGTCCGTGGTGGCGGAAGCGGGCGAGGGCGTCCAGGAGGGACTGGCAGTGGGCGTGGGCGGCGTGCAGGGGTTCGTTCATGGTGGGTGCGAGCCGGCCGGCCCGGGTGCCGGGGTGGCTCTTGCCTCCTTGCCTGTGGGTTGCGGCGCGGTGGGGCCGACCGGTGGGGTCAGGTGGCGCCGGTGACGGCGGCGGGGTGGCGGGCCAGGACGTCGCGGTAGACGGCTTCGGTGGCGGCGGCGACGCGGTCCCAGCCGTAGCGGCTCAGGACGCGGCGGCGGCCGGCGACGCCGCAGGCGGCGCGGCGGGCGGGGTCGGCCAGGAGGGAGGCGATGGCTTCGGCGAGGGCGGTGGCATCGCCGGGGGGGATGAGGCGGCCGGTGGCGGGGTCGGCGACGGTGTCGAGCTGGCCGCCGACGGCGGTGGCCACCACGGGGGTGCCGCAGCCCATGGCTTCGAGGGGGACGATGCCGAAGGGTTCGTAGTCGGCGGGGCACAGGACGATGTCGGCGCTGCGCAGCAGGGTGGGGACGTGTTCGCGGGGGATGCCGCCGGTGAAGCGGATGCGGTCGGCGACGCCTGTCTCGCGGGCCAGGGTGCGCAGGCGGCGTACTTCGGGGTCGTGGTGGAGGTGGTGTTGGGGGGGTCCGCCGGCGATGAGGAGTTCGGTGGCGGGCAGGGTGGCGAGGGCGGTGATGGAGAGGGCGGCGCCCTTGCGTTTGACGAGGCGGCCGATCTGCAGGAGGCGGTGGTGGCGCCGGCGGCGGGGGGCGAGGGGGCCGTAGGGGCTGAAGTGGGTGGCGTCCACGCCGCAGGGGACGATGGCGCAGCGTTCTTCGGGTATGCCCATGGCGGTGAGTTCGCGGACTTCGTCGCGGCAGGTGGCGATGATGCGGTGGCAGTGGTCGCCGATGGTGGTTTCCCAGGTGATGCGGTCGGGGTGGCTGGTGTCCTCGTGGCGTTGGTGGCGTTTTTTCACCGTTCCCAGGGCGTGGTAGGTGTGCACGAGGGGGAGGGCGAGGTGGCGGGTGGCGTGGAGGCCGGCGACGGCGGACATCCAGTAGTGGGTGTGGACGATGTCGGGTGGGTGGTGGGTCCACTGGGTGGTGAGGTAGTGGCCGAACTGTTCCATGTGGGGCAGGAGTTCGTCCTTGGGCAGGTGGCGGGGTGGGCCGGCGGGGACGTGGTGGACGGTGACGCCGGGGCGCAGGGTGGTGTGCGGGGGGAGGTCGGGGGCGTCGCGGCGGGTGTAGACGGTGACGTGGTGGCCGCGGTCGGCGAGGGCTGAGGCGAGGTGGGCGACGTGGACGTTCTGGCCGCCGGCGTCGACGCCGCCCAGGACGGCGAGGGGGCTGGCGTGTTCGGAGACCAGGGCGATCCTGGCGCGGGCGAGGGGGGTCATCGGTGTGTCGCCTCCTCGATCAGGGTGTCCCAGTCGTGCAGGAAGCGTTTGAGTCCGTAGCGGGCCAGGGCGGCGGTGCGGGCGCGGGTGCCGTCCTCGGCCGCGGCCTGGGGGTCGTTGAGGTAGGTGCGGGCGGCGGTGGCGAGGGCGTCGGGGCGGGTGGAGAGGGTGCCGGCGCCGGGGGGTACGGCTTCGGTGGCTTCGGTGGTGGCCAGGGCGAGGACGGGCATGCCCAGGTGCATGGCTTCGAGGAGGGACAGGCCCAGGGAGGTCCAGCGCACGGGGTGCAGGTACAGGCGGCGGGCTGCCATGGCGGTGTGGAGTTCGCTCTGGGGCAGGTCGGCGGTGCGGCAGCGGTCGGGGGGCAGGTTCAGGTGGGTGGCGAGGTGTTCGGTGCGCATGCCGAACACGTCCAGGGCGATGGTGCGGCTGAGGTGGGGCAGCAGGTCGGTGCCGGTGGTGCGGCCGCGGCGCAGGGGGTCGTTGACGACGACGGCGGCGCGGGGCAGGTGTCCGGTGTAGAGGTGGCCGGGGTCGACGACGCCGTGTTCGATGACGCGGGTGGGGGTGCCGGTGGTGTCCCAGAAGAGGTGGTTGAAGTGGGTGACGTGGACGAGGTGGAGGTCCTCGCGGCCGGCGTAGGGGTGGCGGGTGGCGGGCACTTCGCCGTGGGGGCCGTGGGGGGCGTTGTGTTCGAGGTAGACGGCGGGTATGTGGCGGCCGGGGGTGCGCCCGAGCCAGCGGCGGGCGAGTTCTTCCTCGTGGGGGCGTTGCAGGACGATGAGGTCGATGGGGCACTCGCGCAGTTGGCGGGGGGTGCGTTCGTGGACGGAGTCCGGCCAGGTGAAGGTGCGGGCGATGCCCAGTCCGTCGGGGCCGCGGTCCTCGGTGACGGGGACGAGGTAGGTGTGGGGGCCCTGGACGAAGGCGGTGGTCCAGGAGCCGTGCACGTGCCACAGCAGGATGTTCATACGGTGGCCTCCTGTTCGGGCCGGTCGGGGCCGGCGGTGTGGCCGAGCAGCGTGTCCACGGCGGCCAGGAGTTCGGTGTCGGTGACCGAGTCGAGGCAGGGGTGGCCCGGGACGGGGCAGGTGCGGGCCCTGCTGCCGGCGCAGCCGGCGTCCTGGCGGCCGAGCAGGAGGTGGGGGACGCCGTAGGGGGCCCAGCGGTGGGCGGGTACGACGGGGGCGAAGAGGCAGATCACGGGGGTGGCGACGGCGGCGGCGAGGTGGGAGGGGCCGGTGTTGCCGACGATGACGGCGCGGGCGGCGGCGATGACGCCGGCGAGTTCGGCCAGGCGGGTGCGTCCGCCGAGGTCGAGGGCGTGGGTTCCGGCGACGGTGGCGGTCAGGCGGCGTTCGGTGGTGGCGCCGGTGACCACGACGCGGTGTCCGGCGGCGGTCAGGGCGGCGACCGCGCGGGCGGCGCGGGGGGCGCTCCAGGCGCGGGCGGGGACGGCGGCGCCGGGGTGGAGGACGAGGTAGGGGTCTTCGCCGGTGAGGTGGGTGGTGGGGGCGGTGCCGCGGACGCGCAGGGTGCCGTCGTCGCCGGGGGGCAGGTGCAGGCCGGCGGCTTCGGCGAGGTCGAGCATGGCGCGGGCTTCGTGGCGGTGGGGGGTGCGGTGGTGGCGCAGGTCGAGGAGGGAGCCGGGGTAGTGCTCGCTGTCGGCGGCGAGGTAGGGGATGCCGGCGGCTTTGAGGAGGAGGGCGGCCGGCAGGGGGCTCTGGTGGAAGGAGGTGAGGATCAGGGCGCGGTCGTAGTGGCGGGCGGCGATGGTGTCGATGAGGGCGTCGGTGTGGTCGCGGCGCAGGGGTGGTGGGTCGAAGCCGACCCAGGGGGCGTGGTGGACGAGGATGTCGTCGACGCCGGGCAGGAGGCGGGCGGCGGCTTCGCCCTGGGGGCCGCACAGCACGGTGGTGTGGGTGGAGCAGGCGGCGGCGGCGCGGATCGCCGGGCCGGCGAGCAGGACGTCGCCGGCGCTGTCGAGCCGTACCACCAGGGTGCGCGTGCCCGCCGTCATCTGGCTCCGTTCGCGCCCGGCAGCAGGCGGCGGACCGCGCTGAGCAGGTCGGGGGCCTGTTCGGGGGCGGCGGTGACCTCCTGGGGGCGGGTGTGGGGGGTGGGGACGAGCAGGCCGCGGGCG
>NZ_JAGGOL010000052.1 GCF_018614525.1 Streptomyces sp. ISL-11 | reverse complement strand
GGCGGGAGGGCGGCGGCGAGGCGCACCGCGTCCTGCGACACGGTCGGCTCCGCCGGCAGGGGCGCTCGTTCGTGGCCCGGTGCGAGGGCCTCGGCGAGCAGCTGCCGGGCGTGGGCGGCGGCGGCCGCGGCCAGGAACTCCAGTGCCTCGACATCGAGCCCGGGCGGAGGAGGCATGTCACCGGCGAGCGCCGGGGGGCGGCCCGGTACGCCGACCGCCGGGGGCGGATCGGGCAGGACGCGCGCGGGTATGTGGGCCGCGAACGCCTCGCCGGCCGGGACGGACGGGGGCGCGTCGGCACCCTGCTCGGGCGCGTGCGAGGCGCTGCGCGCCTGCAACTCGTCCAGCAGCTCACGCTCTCCGCGTCCGCGCATCAGCAGCAGCACGAACGGATCCTCGTCCAGCAGCCGTGCCATCTGATGGCACAGCGCCACCGTGTGCGGGCAGTGGTCCCAGGCATCGCAGCCGCACTCGGGCTCCAGCTCGCCGATGCCGGGCAGCAGTTCCACTCCGGCCGCGAGCGCGTCCTCGGCCAGGTGCGGCGGCAGGTCGTGGTCGAGCAGCGCGGCGAAGTGCCCGGCACGGTCGGCCACCAGGTCCAGCAGCCGGTCCCAGTCGGCGGCGGAGAGCTCCTGCACCACCACGTCCGAGCGGTACGGAGTGCCGTCGTGGTCGCGTACGAGCGCCGTGATCCGGCCCGGCCGGACCGTCACGGCGCCCACCGCGCCCGCGCGCGCGTACCGGCGCCCGGCCTTCACCTGTTTTCCGTCCAGGGCCGTGTCCTCCAGGGCCTGGAGCCAGGCCCGCCCCCACCAGCTGCGGGCGAAGCTCCGCCCGGGATCGGGCGGCAGGGCCCGGAAGGTGCGTCCGGCCCGTTCGGCCGCCTCGTGTCCGGTCATCGTCCGTTCCCCCTCAGTGCGACGAGTTCTGCCAGCTCGGCGTCGGTCAGTTCGGTCACGGCGGCCTCCGCGGAGCCCAGTACGGCGTCCGCCAGGGCCTGCTTGCGGCCGAGCATCTCCGCGATGCGGTCCTCGATCGTGCCCTCGGTGATCAGGCGGTGCACCTGTACGGGCTGGGTCTGGCCGATGCGGTAGGCGCGGTCGGTCGCCTGTGCCTCGACGGCGGGGTTCCACCAGCGGTCGAAGTGCACGACGTGACCAGCGCGGGTGAGGTTCAGGCCCGTGCCCGCCGCCTTCAACGACAGCAGGAAGACCGGCACCTCACCGTCCTGGAAGCGGCGGACCATCTCCTCGCGGCGCGGCACGGGCGTGCCGCCGTGCAGGAACTGCGTCGGGACCCCACGGGCCGCCAGATGCCGTTCCAGCAGGCGCGCCATCTGTACGTACTGGGTGAAGACCAGCACGCTCGCGCCCTCGGCGAGGATCGTGTCCAGCAGTTCGTCGAGCAGCTCGACCTTGCCCGAGCGGCCCGTGATCCTCGGCGTGCCGGGCTCCTTGAGGAACTGCGCCGGGTGGTTGCAGATCTGCTTCAGGCCGGTGAGCAGCTTCACGATCAGGCCGCGCCGCTCGATGCCGTCCGCGCCCTCCACCTCGGCGAGGATCTCCCGCACGACGGCCTCGTACAGAGCCGCCTGTTCCTTGGTGAGGGCGACCGCGCGGTCCGTCTCGGTCTTCGGCGGCAGCTCGGGGGCGATGCCGGGGTCGGACTTGCGGCGGCGCAGCAGGAACGGGCGTACCAGGGAAGCCAGTCGGGCCGCGGTGGCCGGGTCGGTGCCGCCCTCGACGGCCTGGGCGTAGCGCCGACGGAAGCCGCCCAGGGAACCGAGGAGGCCGGGCGTCGTCCAGTCGAGGATCGCCCAGAGCTCGGAGAGGTTGTTCTCCACCGGCGTGCCGGTGAGCGCGACGCGCGCCTTCGCGCCGATGGTGCGCAGCTGTTTGGCGGTGTCGGAGTACGGGTTCTTGACGTGCTGCGCCTCGTCGGCGACGACCATGCCCCAGCCGGTGGCCGCCAGTCGCCCGGCGTCCAGTCGCATCGTGCCGTACGTGGTGAGGACGAACTCTCCGTCCTCCAGGCCCTCGAGGCTCCGCGCGGAGCCGTGGAAGCGGCGCACCGGTGTGCCGGGGGCGAAGCGTTCGATCTCGCGCTGCCAGTTGCCCATCAGGGAGGTGGGGCAGACGACCAGGGTGGGGCCGGCCGCGTCGGGCAGCGTTCCGCGGTGCAGGTGGAGCGCGATGAGGGTGATGGTCTTGCCCAGGCCCATGTCGTCGGCGAGACAGCCGCCGAGACCGAGCGAGGTCATCCGGTGCAGCCAGCCGAGACCGCGCAGCTGGTAGTCGCGCAGGGTCGCGGCGAGGGCGGTGGGCTGGACGAGCGGCTCCTGGTCCTCGCCGGGGTCGGCGATGCGGTCGCGCAGGGCCGCCAGCCAGCCGGTGGCCTCCACGTCGACGCCCTCCTCGCCGTCCTCGGGGTCCACCGTGTGCAGGCGGCCCGTCAGGGCGGCGCCGAGCGCCTCGACGGGCGTGAGCTCACGCTCCCGCCGGCCGCGGGCGCGGCGCACGGACTCCGGGTCGACGAGCACCCATTGGTCGCGCAGGCGCACGGCCGGACGGCTCGCTTCGGCGAGCCGGTCCAGCTCCTCCTTCGTCAGTTCCTCGTCACCGATCGCGAAACGCCACCCGAAGGTGAGCAGCGCGTCCGCGGACAGCAGGGACGGCGTTCCCGGACGGCCGGCGTCTCCCCAGTCGTTGTCCGGCGGGCCGACGACGGCGCGCGTGGTCAGCCTGCGCGCCAGGGCCCTGGGCCAGTGCACCTGGACGCCGGTGGCGTCCAGTGCCGTGGCGGCGGCGCCGAGCAGTTCCCGGACGTCCTCGTCGGCGAGGTCGACGGCGTCGGGGACCGCGGCGGACAGCAAGGGGGTCAGGGCCGGCCACGCGCGAGCGGCGCGGCGCAGCGCGAGCAGTGCGTTCATCCGGGCACCGCGGCCGAGTGCGGCGGCCGCGGGGGTCGTGCCGGACCACACCTCGGCGGCGTCGGCGACGAGCGACGGATCGTTGAGGCTGTGCAGCTGGAGCACGGCACGGAAGCGCGGGGAGCCGGCTTCCTCGTCCTCGGCCTCCGTGAGGCCGAGGACCTCCACGCGGAGGGAGAGCCGTACGCCCGCGTCGTGCCCGGCAGCGACGCTGTCCGCCCAGGCGCGCTGTTCGGGCAGCCGCCGGGGTTCGCGGGCGGCGAAGGCGGGGCCGCCGGCGGCGAGCGACGCGGCCGGGGAGCGCGGCAGGCCGTCGGCGACGGCGTCCAGGAACGCGCGGAGGAGCCGTTCCGGATCGGGCAGCAGCAGGGGACCGGTGCCCGGGAGCGGCACGGCGTGTGCGGCGGGCGGCATGGCGGCCACCAGCTCCCGCACCCGTCGCACGTCGTCGGGGGTGAGGGGGCCGACGCGCCACGCGTCGTGGTCGGTCGCGGACAGGCCCGGCAGGAGACGGCCGCGCGCGGCCAGCTGGAGGGCCAGCACGGCGGCGGCGCCCCAGAAGGTGGCCGCCTCGTCGGCCCGCGCCGCACGCGCGCGGGTGAGTACGGGGACGGCCTCGCGTACGGGCAGGACGACGGCCCGTACCATCGTGGTGGTGACGTCGGAACCGTCGGCGACGGCGACGGTCAGCTCCTCGACGTCACCCGGAGCGGCGGGTGGATCCTCGTCCGGCCGCCAGAAGGCCATCCGCCCGGTGCGCGCGGGGTCCCCGGGGAGGAAGACCGCGGAACATCGGGCGAGACGGGAGATCTCGGAGGGTGTTGCGGCAGAGGGCGGTGTCACAGCGCTGCGCATTCCTCAAATTTGACTAGTGGAGCTTCCGAGCGCCCGAGGGTACAGGAGCAGGGCGTCGAAAGCGCGCCCGATGGGTGTGAGTCACGCCACAACGACGGTGGGGGTGTGCTCGGGGTGCACTCAACCCCCCTGCCACGCCAGGGGCTGGCCCCCGGCGGATCCGGGTGGTGACGCCATGGCCGGCCGATGGGCCGGATCCGTACGTTCTGTGAGGTCAGCCCGCTGTCCGACCGCCGGAGATCCCATGCCCCAGACCGCCACCCTGCCCGCGGAGCCCACCGCGGGCAGCGACTTCGCCCCGCTCCTGCGCCAGGTCCGGGCCCGAGGACTCCTCGAACGCCGTCGGGGGTGGTACGCCCTCACCACCACCGCCCATGTGCTCGCGCTGGCCGCCACGGCGACCGGGATCGTGTTCGCCGGGGACACCTGGTGGACGCTGCTGCTGGCCGTACCGTCCTCCGTCTTCTCGGTGCGGGCCTGCTTCGTCGGTCACGACAGCGGCCACGCCCAGGTGGCCGCGACCCGGCGGGCCAACCGCCTGCTGGGCCTCCTCCACGCGGACCTGCTGGTGGGCATGAGCCACGCCTGGTGGAACGACAAGCACAACCGCCACCACGCCAACCCCAACCACGTCGACAAGGACCCGGACGTCGGCGTCGGCGCCCTCGTATGGACCCAGCGACAGGCGGCGCAGCGGCAGGGCTTCACGCGCTGGCTCACCCGCAACCAGGCCCGGCTCTTCTTCCCGATGCTGCTGCTCGAAGGCATCAACCTGAAGGTTTCGAGCGTGCGCGACCTCAAAAGGCAGGAAGCGCGGGAACGGCGGGTCGAGGCGCCCCTTCTGCTCCTCCACGTGGTGGGCTACGCGACCCTCCTGTTGTCGTCGATGTCGCCGGGCAAGGCGGTCGTCTTCGCCCTCGTCCAGCACGCCCTCTTCGGCCTGCACCTCGGCATGGTCTTCGCCCCCAACCACAAGGGCATGGAGATGCCGGACCCGGACGGCGACCGCTGGGGACACCTGCGGCGCCAGGTGCTCACCTCGCGCAACGTGCGCGGCGGCCCGCTGACCGACTGGTTCCTGGGCGGTCTGAACTACCAGATCGAGCACCACCTCTTCCCCAGCATGCCGCGCCCCCACCTGCGGCTCGCCCGGCCTCTCGTCCGCGAGCACTGCCGCGCGGCGGGACTGCCGTACACCGAGACCGGACTCGTCGACTCCTACCGGCAGGCGCTGAGCCATATGCACGCGGTGGGCGCCCCGCTGCGGACCGGATGAGGAACCGTGGGAGGACGCCGGGCGTTCTCCAGGACAGAGCGGCAGTAGTCGCGAAGGAGGCACGGACATGAGCAACAGGGCCAAGGTCGCCGTCGGTGGCGTGGCGGTGGGAGTGATCCTTCTGTGGCTGCTGCCCTTCTGGGCGGCGCTGCTGGTGATGATCGGTGTGCCGGCCGGCGCGTATCTGCTGCTGGACTCCTCGCAGCGCAAGAGGCTGCGCCGGGTGTCCCGGAAGGAACTGCGCCGCTAGCCGGGCGACCGGCCGGTGAAGGCGGGCGCCAAGGCGGCCCGGAGCATCACCCGGGGACTGCCGGAGCCGTCCGCCGGCACCGTCCACAGATCGGAGCCGTAGTCGCCGGGCAGGGAGTAGACCAGCGTCCCTTCGTCCCGCCAGACCGCCTGGTCGTCGACGTTCCGTCGTTCGGCCGTCGCGGTCTCGCGCAGGGTGCGCAGGTCCAGGACGTACAGCCTCCAGGGCGCGTCGGACGACGCGCCCTGGACGCGCTTCTTGTAGGCGACGCGCGTTCCGTCGGGGGAGAGCGAGGGGCACTCCACATTGCCGTGCACGCTCCGCAGCGTCCGCTCGGCGCGGTCACCGCGCACCAGGTGGGTCCTCCCGCCGGTGGCGACCGTGGCGTAGAAGCGGGTGTCGTCGGCGAAGGTGACACCCCAGACGTTGACATCGGTCGCCCGGTGGAGGCGGCCGTCCACGAAGAGGCGGTAGTCCTCCAGGCTGCGGTCCAGCCGTCCGGTCCGCAGGTCGAGCACCGACGTACGCGTCGAGAAGGCCGTCCCCGCGTACGAGTCGCCGCTGACGAAGACCGTCCAGGCCACGGTCCGGCCGCTGGGGGAGACGCGGGCGCGGGTGGGCACGCCCGCCAGGTCGTAGCGTCGCAGCTCGCGCAGGCGGCTGTCGAGCACCACGGCGCGGTAGCTGTCGCGCAGTTTGCCGCGCACCGACTGCAGACAGACGCCGGTTCCGCCGGCCGTGTGGAAGCGCAGGCAGCGGACGCCCGAGGCGGTGCGCGGGCCCGTGGGGTCCGCGGCCCCCACCGAGACGATCTCGTCGCGGTGCGGGCCCCAGGCCATGTTCCGGAAGACGCCGGTCCCCGGGGCGTCCAGGGTGACCTCGCCGGACCGCACCGACGGCCCTCCGGCCCGGGCGTGATCCTTCTCGGTGGCGCGTTCGGAGGCGTGCAAGGTGGCGCCCACGGCGACACCGCCCAGGAGGAGGACCGCGGCGAGGAGGATCAGGATGCGGCTCTTACCGTTCAACGGACGGGCTCCGGTGGGACGTCGGCGCATGGGTGTCGCCGGTGGGAGGGGGACGCAGCAGCAGTGCGCTCAGGGCGGCCGAGACGGCGAGGCCGGCGGCGGCAGTGCCCAGCGCCGTCCGGTCGCCCCAGGCGGTCCACGCGGCCCCGAACGCGATCGAGCAGAGGAAGCGGGCACCGGCCTGGCCGGTCTGCACCACGGCCAGGCCGGTGCCGCGCACCGCCTTCGGCACGGCGTCGGCCGTCGCGGCGGCCAGCACTCCGTCGGTGGCCGCGTAGAAGCTCCCGTGCAGCGCGAGGACGAGGCAGCACAGAGCGGGAGAGGTGCCGAGCGGGGCGACCAGCAGGCCGTACGCCGCCAGCAGGGCGAGATGCCCGCACAGGAAGAGCCGGCGCCGGCCCACCCGGTCCGCCACCGCCCCCAGGGGCACGGCCAGCACGAGGAACGCCGTGGCGGTCCCCAGCGGCAGCAGCGGGAACCACGCCTCCGACAGGTCCAGCCGCCGCTGGAGCGTGAGGTAGAGGAACGAGTCGCTGACCGTGGTCAGCCCCAGCAGCATCGCGCAGCTGGTCAGCCGGCGGACGTCGGGCCGGCGCAGTACGGACCTCAGGGGCGCCCGCTCCGCCGGACGCGCCGGGCGCGGCGCCCCCGAGGTGTGCCCCGGCACGAACAGCATCAGTACGAGTACGCCCAGTGCGGCCACGCAGCCGCTGGCGACGAAGACGGCGTCGTAGCCGCCGGCGGCGGCCCTGAGGATCACGAAGGCGAGGAGCGGGCCGAGCAGCGCGCCTGCGGTGTCCATCGCCCGGTGCACGCCGAACGCCCGCCCTCGTGCGCCGGGTTCGCAGGCCAGCGAGATCATGGCGTCCCGCGGCGCCGTGCGCAGGCCCTTGCCGGTGCGGTCGGCGGCGAGCACCGCGCCGATCAGTGGCACGCCGTGCGAGACGAGGAGCAGCGGCTTGCACAGGGCGGACAGTCCGTAGCCGGCCAGTGCCACGGACTTGTGGCCGCCGCCGCGATCGGCGAGCCTGCCTCCGACGAGCCGGACGAGCGCGCTGACACCGTTGTGGACGCCGTCCAGGAGGCCGAAACCGAGGGGGGAGAGCCCCAGTTCGGCGACGAGGTAGAGCGGCAGGACGGCGGTGACCATCTCCGAGGAGACGTCGGTGATCAGGCTCACGGTGCCCAGGGCGAACACGGCCGCGGGCACGGTGGCGGCCCGCCGGCCGGGGAGGGGTGGCCGGCCGGCGGTGTCGGAGTGGTCCGGGGCGGTGCGGCCGTCCGCGAGGTACACGGTCAGCTGGTCCAGATGCCGGTGATGTCCTTGGCGTTCGCGGCGTTTCCGGCGTGTGTGGTGCCGTACATGTCCTCGATGGTGCGCAGGACGTCGTAGTGGTTGTAGGTGCTGCCGGAAGTGGCACCGGCCTTGACGGGCTGCCCGTACAGGACCGTCGGGATGCGGTTGCCGCTCAGCCGGTTGTCCTCGTCGAAGGTGATGAGGAGCAGGCTGTTGTGGGTCTTGGCCCAGTCGGCGTAGCCCTGGAGCTTGTCCTTGAGCCAGGTGTCACCGGTGCGGACGGAACAGTCGTGCATGTCGCTGCACAGATTCGGCACGACGAAGGAGACCGTCGGCAGTTTGCCGTAGTCGCTGGGGAAACCGCTCATCGTGTGCGCCGTACCGGTGGGCACGTTGGCGAAGCCGAACCACGGGTTGTGCTTCTGGGCGTACGTGCCGCTCTTGCAGGTGGTGGAGCCCTCGGCGGGCAGGGACTCGTTGTAGCTGGCCCAGGTTTTGCCCACGGCCATGATTTCGGAGGCGAGATTCGGCGCGCCGCTGAAGCCCGGGGTGACGCAGCTGTCGTCGGTCACGCCCTGGGTGTTCCCCGAGAACAAGGCGTAGTAGTTCGGCTGGCTGGGGTGGGTCTCGGCGTACGAGGCGGTCAGGCCGGCGCCGCCCGCGGCCAGGGAGTTGATGTACGGGGCGCTGGAACTGCCCATGACCTGGCTGTAGGCGTGGTTCTCGAAGACGACGACCACGACGTGGTCGGGCGTGGGCACGGCCGCCGCGGCGGAGGAGTCCGAGGCCCACAGGCCCAGGGAGACGGCGGCGAGTCCGAAGGCCGTGGTCAGGGCGCCGAGATGCCGGCGGCGGAGACGGCGGGAGGTGCGGGGTGGGCGGGCGGCGGCGGCCACGGGGTCCTCCGTACGGGGTGAGGGAGAGCGCGCGAGCGGAGTCGGCGGGGCGTGGGGAGGCGATGGGGGGTTCGGTGGCAGCGTAGGGCGGGGTGAATGACATGTACACGTCTTGAAGGTGACGGGTTCGGAAACAGTGGCCGAGTGGAGAGCGACGGCGCGACGGTCGGTGCCGGCGGTTAAGGTCGGCGGTGTCGTACTGCCGGGGAATGCCCGGGAGACGGAAGGGGGACCCTCGATGACGGGGACGGTGAAGGCCGTGTGCCGCGGTGGCGAGCACACGTTCAGCAAGCCGGTGCGCGAGAGCATCACGCTGCTGGCGGGGCTCGGGGTGGAAGGGGACGCGCATCTCGGGGTGACGGTGCGGCACCGCTCACGGGTGGCGCAGGACCCCACGCAGCCGAACCTCCGTCAGGTGCACCTGATCCACGAGGAATTGTTCGCCGAAGTGAGGTCGGCGGGGTTCACGGTCGGCCCGGGTGATCTGGGGGAGAACGTCACCACCAGCGGAATCGACCTGCTCGGCCTGCCCCGGGGTACGCGGCTGCACCTCGGGGGCCGGGCCGTGGTGGAGGTGACCGGGCTGCGCAACCCCTGCCTCCAGATCGACGGATTCCGGCAGGGGCTGCTCAAGCAGGTCGTCCGGCGCGACGAGGACGGCACCCTCGTCCGCAAGGGCGGGATCATGAGCGTGGTCCTGACGGGCGGCGAGGTCCGGCCCGGGGACCCCGTACGCGTGGAACTGCCGGCCGGACCGCACCTGCCGCTCGACCGCGTGTGAGGCCCATGGGTGACGGCCGCGGCGGCGCGGCCGTCAGGACCGGGGAAGGCCGAGCAGGGACCGCGCCACGTGCTGCGGCGTCTCGTCCTGCTCGCGGGCGAGCGCGATGACCGCGCGGCAGGCGAGCTCGTTCACGCCGAAGCACAGAGCCTCCGGCGAGACCCAGCGGGCCGCCTCCGCGCTCCGGTCGTAGTCGTCCTCGGCGCACGCGGCCACATAGGTGGCCGCGGCCTCGAAGAGGTTCCGTTGCCGGCCCGAGGGCGGCGGCGGAACCGGTGGGTGCCAGACCTCGCCGAAGCGTTTGCGGAGCCTGTCGAACACGTGGATCACCTGCCCCGTGAGCGGAATGCCCTGCGGCGTTCAAGTGTGCCCGCCACCCGTAGAGTTGAACCTCCGACGAACGAAGGGGTGACCGCCGAGTGAAGCGCTATGACTGGCTGAAGGAGATCCAGCGACTGGATCCCGAGAGGGATTTCCTGAGGATCTACCGGATCACGGCGACCCTGGAATTCCCCTGGGACTGGACCCGGGCCTTGGAACTGGCGCTTTACCGGACGTACGCCGTGCCCAGCATCGGCCGTCTGCTCGGCGGGACCGGAGAGTTCACCGTCCGCGGGCAGAAGCGCTACGACGACACCGCGCTGCTGCTCGACGCGGTGGTCGAGCACGGATTCGACAGTGAGGACGGCCGTACCGCCATCCGCCGGATCAACCAGATGCACCGCCGTTACGACATCAGCAACGACGACATGCGCTACGTCCTGTGCACCTTCGTCGTCATACCCTGCCGGTGGCTCGACTCCTACGGCTGGCGCCGGCTGTCCGGGCACGAGCGGCACGCGACGGCCACCTATTACCGCACCCTCGGCCGGCACATGGGCATCCAGGACCTCCCGGGCTCATATGCCGACTTCGAGCGCTGCCTCGACGAGTACGAAGCCGCCCACTTCGGCTGGGACGAGGGCGGACGCCGCGTCTCGGACGCCACCCTCGACGTGATGGCGTCCTGGTACCCGCGCCCCCTCGCGCCGCTCGTGCGCGGCGCGAGCATGGCCCTGCTGGACGACTCGCTGCTGCACGCCTTCCGTTACGAGCCTCCGCACCCCGCCACGCGCGCCCTGGTGCGCGGCGCCCTGCGGGCCAGGGCCAAGGCCGTGCGTCTGCTCCCGCCCCGGCGCACCCCGCATTACGCGCGGCAGAACCCCGAGATCAAGGGGTACCCGAACGGATACGTCCTCGCCGACCTCGGCACCTTCCCCGATGCCCCGTCCGGGAGGCGGGCGGGCGTCTGTCCCGTGCCGCACGGAACTTCCGGCTCACCTCTCGCGGAGTGAGCCGAGCGGCCCCGGCGGCCGGGCCGGTTGCGCACGCGACCGCTCACCGTGGCCGGCTCCGGTCGGTTCGCTCCGGGTCCGGCCGGCCACCGGTGCGGATCGCGAGGGCGAGGTAGCGGCTGTCCTCGTCGGTGTACGAGACGAGCCGCCATCCGCCGCGGGCGAGCAGGGGCCGGAGGTTCGGCTCGGCGCGCTCGTCGTCGGGTGTCGGCCGGCGGCCGTGGCGGGCGGCGAGCGCGGCCCGGCCGATGGGATGGAACAGCGCGAGCCGGCCACCGGGGCGCACGATTCGCGCCAGCTCGCGCAAGCCCGACTCCGCGTCGGTGAGATGCGAGACGAGGCCGGCCGCGAAGACGGCGTCGACCGAGCCGTCACGCAGCGGCAGCCGGGTGACATCCGCCAGGAGGAGCCGCCCGTCGCGGTTCCGCCCGGCGCGCACGGCCGCCCGCAGCATCGCGGGTGTGAGGTCCACGCCGACGACGAGCCCCTGGGGGCCGACCGCCTCGCGCAGCGCCGGCAGGGCCCGGCCCGTACCGCATCCCGCGTCCAGCACCACGTCGCCGGGGCGCGGGCCGAGCTCGGCGACGGCCGCGTCGTAGGCGGGGCCGTCATCGGGGAACTGGGCGTCCCAGCCGTCCGCCCGCGCCGTGAAGAACTCCCTCACGTGCTGCTCTTCCCTGTTCGTTTTCCATGCCATGTCCCCATCCTGTGCCAACTGGCGCACAGACGCGTGCTGACGGCACGAGCGGGTTGCCGACGGCGCGTGCGTGAGCAAGGCTGGCACGGCACGTCACGGGGATTGGCGGAACGGGGAGGCGGGACATGGCACTCAGCAAGGAACTCGACTGGATGCTGGACGACCTGACCGAGCGCGTCGAGAACATACGCCACGCGCTGGTCCTGTCCAACGACGGACTGGTGACCGGCGCGAGCACGAGCCTGGAAAGGGAGGACGCCGACCACTTGGCGGCGGTCGCTTCCGGATTGCACAGCCTCGCGAAGGGCACCGGGCGCCAGTTCGGGGCGGGCGACGTCCGGCAGACGATGGTCGAGTACGACGAAGGCGTGCTGTTCGTGACGGCGGCGGGGGACGGAAGCTGCCTGTGCGTCCTCGGGGGAGCGGGGGCCGATATCGGCCACATCGCCTATGAGATGACGCTGTTGGTCAACCGTGTCGGGGAGCATCTGAGCCTGGGGACGCGGCAGCAGGACGGTACGGACCGGAGCCCTGGAGGCCGGCGCTGAGGCGCGGCCGTCTCCCCTTGACCACATCATCCTGGCCGTCTCACCGAAGTTATCCACAGGCTGGACGCGCCGGAGCGCCTTGTCGCTATCGTCGTCACTGTCAGTGATGAAGGCGTGGCGGGGAGGGTGTCATGGCGGTACGGCAATGTCAGGAACGGGGCTCGGCGGTGGACGCGGTGCCGTTCACGAGGGCGGCGCGGGAGCTGGAGCTCAAGCCGCGCGAGTTCGAACTGGCCGTCCAGCTGGGGCTCGTACGGACCGTCGCCCATGGACCGGGCGGCCGACGGCGCGTCACGCGCGAGGAGATCGACCGGCACACCGCCGGTGGCGGGTTCCCCGGCACCCTGCGCTCACAGGTCTGGGCAGTGGGCACGGCCGAGGGCGCCGAGCTGATGGGCATCAGCCCGGCCCGGTTCGTGCGCCTCGCCAGGGCCGGCTGTTTCGCCCCCGCGAGGTTCTACGTCAACCGCTACCGCGCCGTGGTCTGGCACTATCTGGCCGCCGAGCTCGTGGAGTTCGCCGAGGCCAACCCGGGTCTGCTCACCGGCCGTACACCGCCCGGTCTGCGCGATGCGCTGGAGGGACGCGAGGACCGGCGTGCGCGGCGCTGGCGAGACCGCCGGCTCGACCGGTTTCTGGCCTCGGCGGAGGACCCCTGGGAGCGGGCGGCGGTCACGGCCGCCTTCCTCGGCCCCGAGCAACTGGCCGACGCCGTCCCGGATCCGTATGAGCGTGAGTATGTGAGGACACTGCGTCCGGAGCTCGTTCCCTTGCGCTCGGACGCCCCCGCCGCCCGCGAGGTGGTCGACCGCGTGGTCCTGGCCGCGGATCCGGACGAGATCACCTGCCATCGCCGCCGGCTCGCCGCCGCACTGGTGAGCGCGCGCGAGGACCGGCCCGCACCTCGGCCGCGGAGGCGACCGGCCGGAGGAGGGACGGTGGGGGAAGGCGGGCCGGTACAGGAGGTTCAGCCGGCACACGAGGTCCGGCCGGGGCCGGAGCCCGGCGGGCTGCGGGTGTGGTGGAGGCGGCTGCGGCGCGGGAAGTGAGGGCCTGCCGAAGGTCAGGGCACCTTCCGGAAAAGCCCTTCCTGCATCACGGACACCAGCAGGCGGCCCTCGCGGTCGAAGATCTGGCCACGGGCCAGGCCGCGGGCTCCCGTGGCGATGGGTGACTCCTGCTGGTAGAGGAACCACTCGTCGGCGTGGAACGGCCGGTGGAACCACATCGCGTGGTCCAAGGAGGCCATGTCGAAGCCGCGCGGACCCCACAGCGGCTCGACCGGGATGCGCACCGCGTCGAGGAGCGTCATGTCGCTGGCGTAGGTGAGGGCACAGGTGTGCACCAGAGGGTCGTCACCGAGCGGCCCCAGCGCGCGCATCCACACCGCGCTGCGCGGCTCCGTGTCGGCCAGCTCCCGCGCGGTCCAGCGCAGCCGGTCCACGTACCGGATGTCGAACGCCAGCCGGCGCTCCATGTGCCGGAGCGCGCTCGGCAGCTGGCCGAGACGGTCGCGGATCTCGTCGGCGAGCCGCGGCAGGTCCTCGGGGGCCGGCACCTCGGGCATGGCCACCTGGTGCTCGAAACCCGGTTCGCTCTCATGGAAGGAGGCGGTGAGGTTGAAGATGGTGCGTCCCTCCTGGACGGCCACCACACGCCGTGTGGTGAAGGACCGGCCGTCCCGCACCCGCTCCACCTGGTACACGATGGGCACCCCCGGCCGGCCGGGGCGCAGGAAGTACGCGTGCAGCGAGTGGACCGGGCGGTCACCGTCGGTGGTCCGCCCGGCCGCGACGAGCGCCTGTCCGGCCACCTGCCCGCCGAAGACGCGCTGGAGCGACTCGTCCGGGCTGCGGCCCCGGAAGATGTTCAGGTCGATCCGCTCCAGATCGAGCAGACTCACCAGGCGGTCGGTCGGGCTGGTCATCGGCACTCCTTCGCTGCTGGGGCGCGCGGGACGGGCGGCGCCTCGGAGGCTACAGCTGACCGACGTCCATGACGCGCACCACCGCGCGGCCTTCCTCGTCGGAGGCCGCGAGATCGACCTCGGCGGTGATGCCCCAGTCGTGGTCGCCGTTGGGGTCGGCGAAGGTCTGCCGGACCCGCCACAGGCCGTCCTCCGGCTTCTCCTCGATCCGCAGCAGCTTCGGGCCGCGCGCGTCCGGGCCGGTGCCCAGCTCCTCGTACTCGTCCCAGTAGGCGTCCATCGCCTCGCCCCAGCGCTCCTCGTCCCAGCCGGCGTCGGCGTCCATCTCGCCGAGCTCGCCGACCTTGTCCAGGGCGGCCAGTTCGACGCGGCGGAACATGGCGTTGCGGACCAGGACCCGGAAGGCGCGGGCGTTGGCGGTGACCGGCTTGACCTGGTCGGCCCGCTCCTGAGCCTCCTCCGCCGTCTCCTCGTCCGGATTGGCCAGCTGCTCCCACTCGTCCAGCAGGCTGGAGTCGACCTGCCGCACCATCTCACCCAGCCAGGCGATGAGGTCCTCGAAGTCCTCGGACTTCAGGTCGTCCGGCACGGTGTGGTCCAGCGCCTTGAACGCGCCGGCGAGGTAGCGCAGCACGATGCCCTCGGTGCGCGCGAGGTCGTAGAAGGAGGTGAACTCCGTGAAGGTCATGGCCCGCTCGTACATGTCGCGGATGACCGACTTCGGCGACAGCGGGTGGTCACCGACCCACGGGTGGCTCTTGCGATAGACGTCGTAGGCGTGGGACAGCACCTCGTCCAGCGGCCTGGGGTAGGTGACGTCCATGAGCCGCTCCATGCGGTCCTCGTACTCGACGCCGTCCGCCTTCATCGCCGCGACGGCCTCGCCGCGCGCCTTGTTCTGCTGGGCCGCCAGGATCTGCCGCGGGTCGTCCAGCGTCGACTCGACCACCGAGACCATGTCCAGGGCGTAGGAGGGCGACTCCGGGTCGAGCAGCTCGAAGGAGGCGAGCGCGAACGTCGACAGCGGCTGGTTGAGGGCGAAGTCCGACTGGAGGTCGACCGTCAGGCGGACGATCCGGCCCTCGGCGTCGGGCTCGGCGAGCTGTTCGACGACGCCGCCGTCCAGCAGCGAGCGGTAGATGGCGATGGCGCGGCGGATGTGCCGCAGCTGGTTCTTCCGCGGCTCGTGGTTGTCCTCCAGCAGACGGCGCATCGCCTCGAAGGCGTTGCCCGGCCGCGCGATGACCGCGAGCAGCATCGCGTGCGTGACCCGGAAGCGGGAGGTGAGCTGCTCCGGCTCGGAGGCGATGAGCTTCTCGAAGGTGTTCTCGCCCCAGTTGACGAAGCCCTCGGGGGCCTTCTTGCGGACGACCTTGCGCCGCTTCTTGGGGTCGTCGCCCGCCTTGGCCAGCGCCTTCTCGTTCTCGACGACGTGCTCGGGTGCCTGGGCGACCACGAAACCGGCCGTGTCGAAGCCGGCCCGCCCGGCCCGGCCCGCGATCTGGTGGAACTCCCGGGCGCGCAGCGTCCGCACCCGCTGGCCGTCGTACTTCGTGAGCGCGGTGAACAGCACCGTGCGGATCGGTACGTTGACGCCGACACCGAGGGTGTCCGTACCGCAGATGACCTTCAGCAGTCCCGCCTGCGCCAGCCGCTCCACCAGCCGGCGGTACTTCGGCAGCATCCCGGCGTGGTGCACGCCGATGCCGTGGCGGACGTAGCGCGAGAGGTTCCGGCCGAACTTCGTGGTGAACCGGAAATTGCCGATCAGCTTGGCGATCTCGTCCTTCTCCTCGCGGGAGCACATGTTGATGCTCATCAGCGCCTGCGCCCGCTCCACGGCGGCCGCCTGGGTGAAGTGCACGATGTACACCGGAGCCTGGTGCGTCTGCAGCAGCTCGGTCAGCGTCTCGGTCAGCGGCGTCGCGCGGTACTCGTAGGACAGCGGGACGGGGCGGGTCGCGGAGCGCACCACGGTGGTGGGCCGCCCGGTGCGCCGGGTGAGGTCCTCCTCGAAGCGGGACATGTCGCCGAGGGTCGCGGACATCAGGACGAACTGGGCCTGAGGCAGTTCCAGCAGCGGGATCTGCCACGCCCAGCCCCGGTCGGCCTCCGCGTAGAAGTGGAACTCGTCCATGACGACCTGGCCGACGTCGGCGTCCCTGCCGTCCCGCAGCGCGATGGAGGCGAGCACCTCGGCCGTGCAGCAGATGATGGGCGCGTCGGCGTTGACCGAGGCGTCGCCCGTGAGCATGCCGACGTTCTCCGTGCCGAAGATCTTGCACAGGTCGAAGAACTTCTCCGAGACCAGCGCCTTGATGGGCGCGGTGTAGAACGTGACCTGGTCCTTGGCCAGCGCGGCGAAGTGCGCGCCGGCGGCGACGAGGCTCTTCCCGGACCCGGTCGGCGTCGACAGGATCACGTTCGACCCGGAGACCACCTCGATCAGCGCCTCCTCCTGCGCGGGGTACAGCGAGATCCCCCGCTCCTCGGCCCAGGTCGAGAAAGCTTCGAAAAGGGCATCGGGATCGGCATGGCTCGGCATCTGATCGATAAGGGTCACGCCTCCATACTGCCTGGCCCCTGGCGGTATCAGAGAACCGGGCGGCGGATCGAAGATCATCGGACGCTACGCTGAGTCGCCGACCTGACGTCAGAAAAGCGGGACGTCGGCCAACAAAAGGGGTGAAAGGCTCATGATGGGACCGGCGCACTCGCTCTCGGGCGCGGCTGCCTGGCTGGGGGTGGGGTCGGCGGTCGCCGCGGCCGGGCACCCGATGCCCTGGCCGGTGCTCATCGTCGGCGCCCTGATCAGCGCGGGCGCGGCACTCGCCCCCGACCTCGACCACAAGTCCGCGACGATATCGCGAGCGTTCGGCCCCATCTCCCGCGGACTGTGCGAGATCATCGACAAGCTGTCGCACGCCGTGTACAAGGCCACGCGCGGTCACGGAGATCCGCGCCGCAACGGCGGCCACCGCACCCTCACCCACACCTGGCTGTGGGCCGTGCTCATAGGCGTCGGCGCCTCGGTGCTGGCGATGACCGGCGGCCGCTGGGCCGTGCTCGGCATCCTCTTCGTCCACCTGGTGCTCGCCGTCGAGGGGCTCCTGTGGCGGATGGCCCGGACCTCCAGCGACGTCCTCGTCTGGCTCCTCGGCGCCACCAGCGCCTGGATACTGGCCGGCGTCCTGAACGAGCCCGGCAAAGGTGCCGGCTGGCTGTTCACCGAGCCGGGCCAGGAGTACATGTGGCTGGGCCTGCCCATCATCCTCGGCGCGCTCGTGCACGACATCGGTGACGCGCTCACCGTCTCGGGCTGCCCGATCCTGTGGCCCATACCCGTCGGCCGCAAGCGCTGGTACCCCATCGGGCCCCCGAAGGCCCTGCGCTTCCGGGCGGGCAGCTGGGTGGAGCTGAAGGTGCTCATGCCGGCCTTCGTCGTGCTCGGCGGCGTGAGCGGGCTCGGAGCCCTGGGATTCCTCTGAGCCCCCCGGGCTCCGGGCCCACGGCCCGCTAGTGGTGCCAGGAGCGCCACAGCGATGCGTACGTACCGCCGGCCGCGACCAGCTCCTCATGGCTGCCCAGCTCGGTGATCCGGCCGTCCTCCGCCACCGCGATCACGTCCGCGTCATGAGCGGTGTGCAGCCGGTGCGCGATCGCCACGACCGTACGCCCCTCCAGCACGCTCGCCAGTGAGCGCTCCAGGTGCCGGGCCGCGCGCGGGTCCAGCAGCGACGTCGCCTCGTCCAGCACCAGCGTGTGCGGATCGGCGAGGACGAGCCGCGCCAGCGCCACCTGCTGCGCCTGCGCGGGGGTCAGTGCGACTCCGCCGGAGCCCACCTCCGTGTCCAGACCGCCCTCCAGCGCCCGGGCCCAGTCGTCGGCGTCGACCGCGGCCAGCGCCGCCCACAGCTCGCCGTCGTCGGCGGTCGTACGGGCGAGCAGCAGGTTGTCCCGGAGCGAGCCCACGAAGACGTGGTGCTCCTGATTGACCAGCGCCACATGCCGGCGCACCCGCTCGGCCGGCATCCGCGCCAGTTCCGCGCCGCCGAGTGTCACCGCGCCCGAGCGGGGCTCGTAGATCCCCGCCAGGAGCCGGCCCAGCGTCGACTTGCCGGCGCCCGACGGGCCGACCAGGGCGACCCGGCTGCCCGGCGCGACCTCCAGGGACACGCCGTGCAGGACGTCGCTGCCCGTCCGGTAGCCGAACCGCACGTCGTCCGCCCGGATGTCGCGGCCTCGGGGCTCCACACCCGCGTCCGCGCCGTCGGGCTCGATCTCGTGCACACCCACCAGCCGGGCCAGCGACACCTGGGCGACCTGGAGCTCGTCGTACCAGCGCAGGATCAGCCCGATCGGATCGATGAGCATCTGCGCGAAGAGCGCCCCCGTCGTCAGCTGCCCGACCGAGACCCACCCCTGGAGGGCGAAGACACCTCCGATGATCAGAACCGAGCCGAACACGAGCGCGTGCGTCACGTCGACCACGGGAAACAGGACCGAGCGCAGCCAGAGGGTGTAGCGCTCCCACCGGGTCCAAGCGGCGATCCGCCGGTCGGAGAGCTCGATCCGGCGCCGGCCCAGCCGGTGGGCCTCGATCGTGCGCCCGGCGTCGACCGTCTCGGTGAGCGACGCGGCCACGGCCGCGTACCCCGCGGCCTCGGACCGGTAGGCACCGGGCGCCCGCCGGAAGTACCAGCGACAGCCGATGACCAGCAGCGGCAGCGCGACCAGTACGCACAGCGCGAGCGGCGGTGCGGTCAACGTCAGGGCGCCCAGCAGCAGTCCCGCCCATACGAAGCCGATCGCCAGCTGGGGCACGGCCTCGCGCATGGCGTTCGCCAGCCGGTCGATGTCGGTGGTGATCCGGGACAGCAGATCACCGGTACCGGCCCGCTCCAGGACGCCGGGCGGCAGCGCCACCGACCGTACGAGGAAGTCCTCGCGCAGATCGGCCAGCATCTCCTCACCGAGTACCGCTCCGCGCAACCGCACCATCCATACGAAGAGGGTCTGTACGGCCAGCGCGACCGCGAACAGGGAGACGGTCAGCTCCGGATGGACGTCCCGTGTGCCCGAGGACAGGTCCTCGACCAGCCCGCCCAGCAGATAGGGGCCGACCATGGAGGCCGCCACCGCCACCGCGTTCACCGTCACCAGCAGCACGAACGCCTTGCGGTGCCTGCGGAGCATTGCCCGCACATACCTCCGTACGGTCGCGGACGTGGCGACGGGCAAGGTGGTCGCCGATTCCGGTGCCGCCGGGTCGTGGGCCGGGGGCGCCACACCGATCATGCCGACTCCTCGATCTGTTCGGTCTTCCCGAGCCGGGCGAGCTCCGTCTCGAGCCGCGAGCCGGCATCCCGCTCGGCGGTACGGGCCGTCTCCTCGTGCGTCTGCCGCGTGACGACCGCACGGTAGGCCGGGGTGCCGCGCAGCAGTTCGCGGTGCGTGCCCACGGCCACCACCTCGCCCTCCGGCGCGAACACCACCCGGTCGGCGTGGTCGAGCAGCAGAGGGCTGGAGGAGAACACCACCGTCGTGCGCCCTTCCCGCAGCCTCCGCAGTCCTTCCCCGATCCGCGCCTCCGTGTGCGAGTCGACCGCCGAGGTCGGCTCGTCGAGGACGAGCACCTCCGGGTCGGTCACCAGTGACCGGGCCAGCGCCAGCCGCTGTCTTTGCCCTCCCGACAGCGAGCGCCCGCGCTCGGTGATCCGCGTCCGCATCGGATCCCCCGAATCGTCCGCCGAGGCCTGCGCGAGCGCGGTCAGCACATCGCCGCACTGCGCCGCCGCCAGCGCGGCGTCCACACCCACCGTCCCGGAGGACGGCACGTCCAGCAGCTCCGCGAGCGTCCCCGACAGCAGCACCGGGTCCTTGTCCTGCACGAGCACCGCGGCACGGGCCGTCTCCAACGGCACCTCGTCCAGAGCGACACCGCCGAGCAGGGCCGACGGCACGTCGTCCGAGTCCTGCGTGGCGTGCCCGCCCAGTCGCTCGGCGAGCCGTCCGGCGGCATCCGGATCACCGCAGACCACGGCGGTCAGCAGGCCGGCGGGGGCGAGCAGGCCGCTCGCCGGATCGTGGAGATCACCGGTGGGCGGCTCCCCGTACTCCTCGCCGTCCGCCGCGGGCGCCGTGCGCACCAGGGCCAGCACCCGGGCGGCGCGTGCCGCGGAGGGCCGGGAGAAGGAGTAGGCCATGGCGATCTCCTCGAACTGCTGAAGCGGCAGCAGGAGGAAGGCGACCATCCCGTAGACCGTGACCAGCTCACCCACCCCGATCCGGCCGTCCTCGGCCAGGCCGAGGCCGTACCAGACCACCGAGATCAGCAGCAGTCCCGGCAGCACCACCTGCACCGCCGCGATCAGCGCCCACATCCGGGCACTGTGCACGGCCGCCCTGCGGACCTCCTGCGACGCACCGCGGTAGCGGGTCAGGAACAACTCCTCGCCGCCGATGCCCCGCAGCACACGCAGTCCGGCCACGGTGTCGGTAGCCAACTCGGTGGCCCGTCCGGCCTTCTCGCGCTGCTCATCCGCACGCCTGGTCGCGTGCGGCAGCAAGGGCAGTACGGCCAGGACCAGCAGCGGAACACCGATCGCGATCACCATGCCCAGCGCCGGCTGGTAGACCACCAGCGCCACGCACACCACGACCGTGGTCAGCGCGGCGGAGGCGAACCGGGAGAGGGCCTCGACGAACCAGCCGATTTTCTCGACGTCGGCGGTGGACACCGTGACGACCTCACCGGCCGCGACCCGCCGGGTCAACGTGGCCCCCAGCTCGGCCGCTCTACGGGCCAGCAACTGCTGCACCCGGGCGGCAGCAGTGATCCAGTTGGTGACGGCGGCGCGGTGCAGCATCGTGTAGCCCAGCGCGATGAGCGCACCGACCAGCACCATCAGCCCACCCGCCCACGCCAGTCGGGCCCCGGACCGGTCGACGACGGCCTGCACGGCGAGCCCCATGACCATGGGCAGCGCGGCCACGGCCGCCATGTGCACCACGCCCCACACCAGGGCCTTGGCCTGGCCGGCCAGCTGCTCCCGCCCGAGCCAGAGCAGAAACCGCGGTCCCGACCGCACGTCGGGCCGGCCGGGGTCGGTATACGGAAGATCGCGAATCTGCATGACATCCCAGGCTTGGGGTGAGATTGCGGGGGCCGTGAAAGGTTCGCGCCACGCGTGTGCCCAATTCAACTGGTTTTCCCGGCGCGTGGCGGATCAGGCCAAAGGGGCTCTGGCGCGCCGCGGTGCGAAGCGCTTCACTCCTGCCCCATGAGACGACTGCCTCTCGCCCTGTGCGCGGCGGCCCTGGGCCTGCTGCTGGGAATGAGCCCCGCCACGGCCTTCGCACCTGTGGTCGGGGCCGATGGTCACCAGTCCAACCGTTTGGTCGTCGGCCACCCGGACGACGGTCCAGGCGCCCGCTGTCGCCGGGTACGCGGCCTGCCGAGCGGCGACGCGCTCCTGCGAGGCCGGGCCGCCGAGGTAAGCGCGGACCTCGGCGTCGGTCAGCAGCTCGCGCACGAGGGAGGCGTCCTCGGCGGTGACCGGGCGCAGGTGGAGACGGTCGGTGCGCAGCTCGGCCGGCCAAACGCGTCCCAAGGCGTCGTCGACGGAAGTCATGGGAGCCAGCCTGCCAGGTGCCGGCGCGTCGCCTGGGCCGCACGACAGAACACCGCGCGGCCGGGAGGCCGTGTCGTTGCCCCGGCGAGTGCCGTGCACAGGCGAAGGGCTGTTCGTGGCACCGGTGGGTCAGGGCTTCGCGGGCGGGTCGACGTATTCGAAAAGCGACGGCCGGCCGGGACGCACCCGAGTGCCGGATCATTCCCGGACGCGCGGGACGGACAGCACCGCCGGAGACCCCTGGGCAACCGCCTACGGGTCATTCCCGGACACACGGGACGGACGCCACGCCGGAGAGCGGCGGAAGTTCCTCGATCGGGTCATTCCCGGACGCGCGGGACGGCCACTGGGTGTCAGCGGCCCGGCAGTCGCCCTGTCGGATCATTCCGGGACGGCCGCGTTCGCCAGGGCGGCCGGCATCGCCGTGCGCGGATCATTCCCGAGCGCGCGGGACGGACTACGTCTTCCCGTTCGAGCGGAACTTGGTGTAGGGATCATTCCCGGGCGCGTGGGACGGACGCCATGTTCGCTCCCCTCGTTACCGGGCCCGCCGGATCATTCCCGGGCGCGCGGGACGGACATGCAGCGGCTGCTGGGGCTCGTGTTCGCCCCCGAATCATTCCCGGGCGTGTGGGACGGACGCCGACCGGCTGACCCAAGTCGCCGACGGCATCGGATCATTCCCGGGCGCGCGGGACGGGCTTCAAGGACACCCCGAGCTGGCTGGCCAGCTCCGGATCATTCCCGGGCGCACGGGACGGACGTTTGCACACTCGTTGCCTGATACAGGGGCGGTGGATCATTCCCGGGCGGGCGGGACGGACGACATGAGCTGGGCGCCGGGGGCGGCGGAGAACAGATCATTCCCGGGCGCGCGGGACGGACGGCATGATGCACGTCCACGACACCATCCAGGGCGGATCATTCCCGGCGCGCGGGACGGACCGACATGCCGGCGGCCTCGGTCGTCTCTCCGCGGATCATTCCCGGGCGCGCGGGACGGACTCGTCGAGCACCAACAACCGAACCTGACGCTCAGGACCATTCCCGGTCGCGCGGGACGGCCCTGTGCGACGCCGACGTGCGGGGCTACGTGGTCGGATCATTCCCGGACGCGCGGGACGGACGAGTTCGCGGCGGTCGCCGCGTACCTCGTGATCGGGTCATTCCCGGGCGCGCGGGACGGCCGCCTTGATGTCCTGCTTTTTGCGTCCAGCCACCGGGTCATTCCCGGGCGCGCGGGACGGCCCCTTCCCGACCTGGCCTTCCTCAGGGGTTTTACTCTTCCTTGAGGGTTTGCGTGAGGAGAAGTCCGCAGCCGTACGCGCGTGCGCGGCCGAGACCGTTGTTGAGGGCGTGGGTGAAGCTGCTCGGTTCGGTGACGGTAAGGGTGCCTGTGATTTCAGCGCGGCTTACTCGGAGGCGTCGGTGGGGGGCGTGGCTGGTGAGTTGGGGGAGAGTGCGGGCGGTCAGGATGCTGGGGTCGGCGTGGGCGCCGATGTGGGGGAATCGGTTGTCGAGGGCGTGGTCGGGTGGTTGGAGACGGGCGGTGAACCATTCGAGGGCGGCGGTGGGTGAGGCGTCGGTTGGTCGTTCGCGGGTGTAGGCGCCGGTGCGGGGGTGGGGCCCGTAGCGGGAGGGGGTGATGACGGTGCGGAATCGGTACTGCTGGCCGTGGGTGATTTTCTGGTCGATGGTGCAGGTGGAGGGTGGGTTGGTGAAGGTGGTGGCGGGGAGGGTGGTCCAGTCGCCGGGGACCCGGGACTGGGCGAGGAGGGTGAGGGTGTTGGTGGCGAGGTCAGCGGTGTAGGTGTGCAGGATGCCCATTTGCTGGCGTGCGTTGGGGGCTCCGTCGGGTACCCAGTGGCGGAAGGCGCGCATGACCAGGCGGTGCATGTCGTGGCAGTCCAGGAGCGCCCGGGCGATGAGGGGGTGGGTGAGGTCGAGGTCGCACAGGGCGTGGTGGGCAATGAGCCGTGCCGTGATGGGGGCGGTGTCGAGGGTCATGTGCGTTCCCAGGTGATGGTGGGGGCGTGGGGGGTGATGGTGGTGCGTTGCTCCCAGCGGGGGCCGTGGGCGCGGTGGCGGGGGGAGAAGGAGAGGGGCTGGTCGTTGACCATGGTGGCGTGGGGGGTGCCGGGGGGTGTCTCGAGCCAGGCGGTCAGCGGGTGGTGGGCTCGGGGGAGGGGTGCTGTGCGGTGCAGGACGTCTTCGAGGGTGCCGCGGTGGACGCCTGCGTTGATGTCGGCGGTGGGTGCGTAGGGCTTGCGGCCCAGCCACAGGAGGTTGCGGGGGTGGTCGAGGCGGGCGGCCAGGCGGCGCAGCAGAGGGGTGTCGTCGCTTTGGACGGCGGCGAGGAAGGCGGCGTCGGCGAGGTACCAGCGGGTGCTGGTCACGGGTTGGCGGCGGAGGTTGCCGGCGGTCAGGGTGCCGGTTTCGGGGTGGGGGGCGATGTTTTTGGGGGCGCCGTACCAGTCGTGGAGGCCTTCGCCTGCCTGCTGGGTGAAGGTGGTGCCGGCAGCGGCCATTTCGGTGCGGGCCGCGCGGCGCGGGTCGGTGATGAGGTCGCGGGGGCGCAGGGGGTAGCGTCCGCCGCCGGCGGTTTGGAAGTCGCAGTGGGGTGAGCCGGGTCGGTCGGTGCGGACGCCGAAGCGCAGGGCGGCCAGGGTGTGGAGGGGGAGGAAGTCTTCGCCGTTGGGGCGTCGTTCCTCGCGGTCGTGGCCGTCGGCGGCTGCCAGCAGGCCGATGACGGCGCTTTTGGTGGGGTGGGGGGAGGTGTCGCGGTCGTGGAAGTGCGAGCGGCTGCCCCAGGACTGCTGGGGGCCTTCGAGGCGCAGGAGGAGGGTGGCGGTCACGCGGGCTGCTCGGCCGGGGTGGTCGGTGCGGGTGCGGGGATGTCGGGGTGGAGGTGGTCGGGGCTGTCGACCTCGGTGACGGTCAGGGTGCCGGCGTTGCGCAGGTCGTCCAGGAGTGCGGTGATGGCAAGGTCGTAGGTCAGGACGCGGCCGGGCTGGAGGCCTCGTTTGCGGCTGATCATGGCGTGGTGGTCCAGGAGGCGGCGGGTGGCCTGGATGCTGGCGGGTTCGGTGCCGTCTTCGGTGATGGCGTCTTCAAAGGCGCCGAGGTAGTTGTAGGGGCGGGTGGCGGTGAAGGCGAGTACGAACTTGGGCAGGACGCCGGGGGCGGCGGTGGTGGTGGCTTTGGCGGTGGGCACCGCGGTGCAGAAGGCTTCGATGAGGGCTTTCTCGGCTGCCACGGCGGCGATCTCGGCGTCGTGTTCGGCGGTTCCGGCGGCTTGGAGGTTGCTGCGCAGGCGGACGCGGTCGAGGACGGTGACGGCGCAGAAGGTGCCGGAGGTCAGGGCCTGGTAGCCGGTCATGCCCGAGCCGTTGTTCGGGCCGGTGGTTTCGGGCGTCTGGGAATGGGGGGTTTGGTTGCTGGTGAGGATGTCGAAGGCGTCGGTGGCCTGGCGGGGGCGGCTGCGCTGGAGGGTCTTGGTGTCGTCGGCGGCGCTGAAGAAGTCCTCGGTGAGCTGGGCGGGGCCGACGGTGATGGCGGCGGTGGTCTGGACGGCGCCGTCGACGTTGGGGGATTCGGCGATCTCGGCGAGGAAGCGTCCGAAGAGGGCGATGTCGATGGCGTCCGCGGGCGCGAGGGCGGTGAGGATGCCGTCCTTCACGCCGGCGGGGAGGGGTGGCAGCTTGGGCTTTTCGTCTGGTGACGTCTCGCTCTTGCCTTTGCCCTTGTTCTCCTTCTTCTGCCGCTCGTGTTCCTCCTGGGCGGCCTGCACCTTTTGCAGCCATTCCTGCATGGCGGAGCGGTTGTGGTCGATTGTCTGGGCGATGTTCTTGGCGGCGTCCTCGGGGGCGAAGATGAGGACCTTGGTGAGGTCGCGGGTGGTGTCGGTGGTGCCGAAGGCCAGGCCGGCCCGGTTCAGGGCGGCTTTGGCCATGTCGGCCGCCTGCTGTTTCTCCCAGCCCAGGAGGTTCAGCTCGCCGGCGGTGATGCGGGCCCATTCGCGGGTGCGGGTGCCGAAGCTGTAGCCGGCCAGGGCGCCTTCGCCGGTGTTGGCCTGCTCACGCATGTGCATGCGCTGGGGGCGGCGCAAGGCGGCGGACGTGACCATGGTGCGGGTGGCGTTGCCGAAGGTGATCTGCTTGGGCTCGCCGTGGGCGCCCCGCACGAGCAGCACGGCGCAGTGGGTGGTCAGCGAGGTCAGGCACAAAAAGCGGTCCATCACGGGTCTCTTTCCGACGTCGGGTCAGCGGGTGGTCTTGGCGATGAAGAAGCTGTGGGCCCAGGCGTGCTGGACCCGGCGCTGGGGATCGGACCAGACGGTGAGGTCGTGGGCGAGCTGGGCGAAGGAGGGGGGATGCGGCCCTGGGAGCGCATCCAGCAGACGGCTTGGTCCAGGGCGGTCAGCGGGAGGGGGCCGTAGGTGACCAGTCGCTCGTACAGGCGGTAGCAGCCGGTGTTCTTCGGGCCGCTGTTGTGCGGTGGCCCTAGGCGGCGCAGGGCGCGTCCGACGTCGCCCGAGCCGTACAGGAAGCGCTCGTCGAGGGTGGGGATGCTCTGGTGGTAGAGCGCGAAGAGCCAGGCGGTGGCGCCGTAGGCCTGGCGGTGGCCGGGGTCGGTGGCGAAGGCGGTGGCGTGTTGCCAGCCTTGCGTCCGGGGGTCGTTGCGTAGCAGTTGGCCGAGGGTGTGCCGGTCCTGGGTGCGTACGCGGGCGGCGAGCCAGTGGGCCAGGGCCCGGTGCGGCTCGGGGGCGTTGCGGCCGGCAGCCGGGGGCCTGCTGGTCATAGGAGTCAGGGTCATGAGGTGGCGGTCCTTTCTTCGGGCGAGGGCAGGAGGGGGGTGTGTTTGCCCAGCTCGCGGTCGAGGCGGCCCTGGGCGCGCACGGTGGCTTCGAGCCCAGCACCGGTCTGCGGCAGCGCGCGCAGGCGTTCGGCCAGCGCGTGGCGAGCGGCTTCTGTGACGGCGGTGGCGTAGGCGGCCAGGGCCTTGTCGGGGGCTGTGCCGGCGGCGATGTCGTCCAGGAGCGTGTGGAAGGGGGTCTCGAAGCGGGCCCACAGCTGCGCCCCGGGGTGCAGGCGCTGGAGCAGCCGGGTGCGCTCTTCCGGCCGTGCGCGGGGGTAGAGGGTGTCGCGGGCCACGGATGCGGCGCTCCGTACGGCCTTGGCGGTGGCTTCTGCGCATTCCAGGGCTTGGGATGAGGCGGTGCGCAGGCGCAGCTCGTGGGCGGGGGCGAAGGGAAAGGTGTCGCTGATCCAGGCGGTGACGTCGCGTTGCCTGGCGATCAGGCCGACGGCCCAGAGGTCCACGCGTCGGTCGAGGTTCAGCAGCCGGCTGTAGAGGTCGGTGCCTTTGTCGGTGCGGGGGGCGAAGGCGGCGTAGAGGGCGTTGGCGTCGCGCCACAGGGCCCGCTCGGCGCGTGCCTGCAGGGGCCAGTCACCGCGCAGTACGGTGTCCTGCTGGTGCACGGGGGGCAGGGGGTCGAGGAGTTCGCCGGCGCCGACCAGGACGCGGTCGATGACCAGGCGACCGTCGCTGGTGGTGGCCGGGCGGAGCAAGACCGAGCGGCCCAGCACGCTGCACAGGTCGGCAGGGCCGTCCACGGTGCGGGCCTGGCGGGTGGTGGAGCGGAAGTCGCGGCGGGCTTTCCCGTCGGTCCAGGAGAAGTTGAAGGTGCCGGGTGAGTCGGTGGGGGTGAGGTTCAGCCGCAGGGTGTCGGCGAGGTTCGTCCCCATGGCCAGGACGCTGACCCGGCTGCCGAGCCGAGCCACTGCACCGTAGGTGAAGGCCGGCCCGAGCCAGTCGGTCTTGGCGCGCATGCGGCCGCCCCTCGACGAGCCCTTCAGGAACCGGCCTTCTCCGGGATCGGCACCCAGTTGAACTCCGGGCAGTACCGGGCGTACGTCACCAGCTTCCACCCGGCGTACGCGTCCAGGTCGCCGCTCTCGCGCAGCAGGTGCTTGACCCAGGTGTGCGCAATGCGCTCCTCGCGGGTCATCTCGGCGTCGATCTGGTCGAGCATCCGGCACGCGACGGCGAAGTCCTCGACGGTGAGCGCGCTCAGGTCGATCTCGATGCCGGCGATCTCGAAGGAGAACACGAGCCGGGTGGTGGAGAACGACGTGTTCCGCTCGCCCAGAAACTTTGCCCGGCCCTCGCCGACCAGGGCCTGCATCAGCTCATCGCGCCGCTCGACGGGGAACCCGATGCCCAGGTCCAGGTCGGACGTCTCCAGGTTCAGGCGGGTGCCGAAGGAGCCGACGTCGCGCGGCAGACAACCGGTCCACTGCTCGATCAGGCCGGACGCCTCGGCCCGCACCTTCAGCAGGTGGTCGTCGTGCGTGCGCATCAACTCGTAGAACGCGGTGGCGCGCTCGAACTCCTCGGCGGGGAAGCCGGCCGGGTCGGCCCACTTCGCGGCAGTGATGGCGCGGAGATCCAGATGGGTGCGTGGGTTCGTCACGCACGCCACCGTAGCCACACCACTCAGCAGTTCGCGGGGGTTTGACAGGAAATGCACGAAAGAGAGGCAGCGAAATGAGCGACACCACGAACGCACAGCCGTACCGGACGCTGGCCGGCGGGCTGACCGTCCACCCCGTCGGTATCGGATGCTGGGCCATCGGCGGCCCGGACAGCAACCTGGGCCTGCCCATGGGCTGGTCCACCGCCGACGACGCCGCATCCATGCGCGGCCTGGAGGCCGCCTACAGCCTCGGCGCGAACCTCTTCGACACCGCCGACGTATACGGGCACGGCCACTCCGAACGCCTCATCGGCCAGCTCGTCGCCACCGCCCCACGCGACAGCGTCGTGCTGTCCTCCAAGGTCGGCTACTTCACCGGGACCGCCGCCCACGCTTACGAGCCCCACCACATGCGCCATCAGCTCGAAACGACGCTGAAGAACCTGCGCACCGATCACCTGGACATCTACTTCCTGCACAACGCCGAATTCGGTGAGGACGACCGGTACCTCGACCGCGCGATCGAGACGCTGCGCACCTTCCAGAGCGAGGGCCTGATCAAGACCATCGGCATGCGCGGCCCGCACCGCTTCGCCACCGAACGCGTCAACGTCCCCAAGGAACAGCGCAAGGACAAGCACGCCCGGTTCCGCTACCTCTTCAACCGCGTCCAGCCCGACTACCTGGCCGTCCGATTCAACGCGCTCACCCCACCGCCACCCGCCGGGCAGAAAGACATCTTCGCCTTCGCGGCCGAGCACGGCGCGAGCATCCTGGTCAACAAGCCCCTGTCACAGGGCCTGCTCACCGGCAAGTACGACCCTGCCGACCCGCCCGTCTTCCAGGCGGGGGACCACCGCCTGCGCAAGGCATGGTTCACCCCGGCCGCGCTGGAGATCATCGACGAGGGCCTGCGACCGCTGCGAGAACGCTTCGGCCCCTCCACCGCGGGCCTGACCCGCGTGGCCCTGCACTACTGTCTCCAGCACGCGGACAACGCCGCCGTTCTCGTCGGCTTCACCAGGCCCGAGCAGGTCAGCGCAAACCTCCAGGCCGTCGGCGAACCCTTGAGCCCCGAGGACATCGACTTCGTCCGCGAGACCACCGGACGTCTCCAGCAGCAGCTCGACGCCGCGGGAGAGGTCTTCCTGGGCGAGAAGGGCTCACCCCAGTGACCGACACCACCCAGCTCTCCCTGTTCGCCCCAGCAAAGCCGCGCCATACCGCGTCCACCACACACGCCCGAATCCTGCTCTTCAACACGCAGCATGCCTCTCCAGCCCGCGCGTACCGGCAGGCCGAGTGGATCAGCCAGCAGAAGAACGCGGACCTGGCCGTCCTCACCGAGGTCAGCTCCGGGCCGGGCGGCGCAGCGCTCGTCGAGGCACTGCACCACTTCGGCTACGCGCACGCCATCGCCCCGGCCGCAACCGGCGACGGCTACCGCAGCGTGCTGGCGGCGCGCACCGCCGCGCTCGAGCCCGTCGACGCGGGCGTGAGCTTCCTGCCGCACCGGGCGCCGGCCGCCGTTGCCACCATCGGCGACCGGAAGGTGGGCGTCGTGGGCCTGTACGTACCCTCGCGCGGGCCGAAGGAACGGCGCAACGAGAACAAGCGTGGCTTCCAGGAAGCCGTCACGGCGGCCTTGGACGGCTTGGAGAAGGTGTTCCCGGATATGCCGATCGTTGTGGCCGGGGACCTCAACGTCATCGAGCCAGGCCACCAGCCGCCCCACAAGGTGTTCGGGCGCTGGGAGTACGCCTTCTACAGCTCCTTCGCCGAGGCCGGATTCGCTGACGCCTTCCGCCACCTCAACCCCGACGCACTCGAGCACTCCTGGTTCGGGCGTAGCGGACGCGGCTTCCGCTTCGATCACGTCTTCACCAGCACCGCCCACGCACCCCTGATCCAGGCGTGCGCCTACGACCACACCCCGCGGGCCGCATCCCTCACCGACCACGCCGCCATGACGCTGACGCTCTCCGGGGCCGACTGAGCCGTGCCGCAAGACAGGATTTGGCATGAACGGACCGGCGTAGCCGAAGCAATGGGCGGGGCGCACATGCTGCACCAGTGCAGGCCGGGCAACGGCCAGGAGCTGCGGCGAGCGAGCCCTGGCCGCCGTGCCCGCCGTGGCGGTTCGGCCCACCTCCTCGCTCTCCTGATCTGCTTGGCTGATGAAACGCCCAAGGGTTGAGTCGTCCTCGCGACGAGTGGTTACTTACCGCAGTACGGATCCGTTCGACAGGGCCCGTCGGATGGATAATTGCCGTGGAGGCAGCGTGGGCGGTTGTATTGCGGATCTGCATCGGCGCGTGGCGCGGTCCGTACGACCTCTCCGGTAGGCCGCTTCTTCCATCCGAGAGGCTCATTTTGCGTCTCGGGGTTCCACACGTGTACGCAGGCAATAGCGGCCAGTGCGCTGTCGTAACACCAGCCGTAATCCCAGACGCGGGTGTTCTTCTTGGGTGTCATGACCAGCCGGTGGTTAAAGGCCATTGGGATCAGGTCGTAGAAGTAGTCGTCGTCCTCAGCGATGCTCGTGCTCTCTCGATCGTTGAGCACAGGAACGGTGTAGAGACGGAGGGCGGAGACGGGGGACAAGGCGGTCATGGGCAGGAGCGTATGACAGCACGCTCTCCCTGTGCCGCTCGCTGGGGAACCCGGCAGCATCAGCTGCGCACCTCACCCCGCGCTCCTGGGTGGCCGCAGGTCAACACCCAGTGTGCGCTGACGACTTTGAGCGCCCCCTGTCGGGTACATTCTGCCCGGCCTGCACCCGCCATCTCCGCGAGGAGGCCGACCCGGGCGCCGCCCAGTTACGGGCCCACCGCGCCCAGGGGCCGGGGAGCGTGCGGTCGGTGCCGGGCAGCGGGATGTTCTGTCCGAGCGAGAGGACGGCGGCGGCCAGCGCCGTGAAGCCGAGGGCGCGCACCTGGGGGCGGCACCGCATACGGACGACGAGGATGACGGCGAGGACGGCGAGGGGCCAGCCGAAGAAGGCGTTCTCCTCGGTGCGGTTGACCGACAGCGACGCGGCGATGTCCGCGTCGCCCGCCAGTGAGCGGGTCGCGAACTCCAGCAGCGCCATCGGGTGGTTGCCGACCTGGCCGTGCAGCACGCTGCGGTAGCTCTGCGGGCCGAGGAACTGCCAGGCCAGCGGGCCGATGGTCAGGGGCACGGCGACGAGGGCGGCGATGGCGAGGCCGCGCAGCAGCGGCCGGGCGGCGGCCCGGGCCGCGTCCGGGTCGGCGACCGCGTGGCCGAAGGCGTAGAGCGCGAGGCCGGTGACGGCCAGCAGCAGCGGCTCCTCGCCGAGGAAGACCTGGTACGCCAGGAAGAGGCCGAGCAGCACGGCGTCCCGGCGCGGGGCCCGGCCCTCGCACAGTCGCAGCGCGCGGTCGATGATCGGCGGGATCATGAAGAGCACGACGAAGTTCGGGTGGGCGTTGCCGTGCGAGATCATCGGCGGCGCGAATTGCATCGCCCGCCAGGAGGCTACTGGGCAACCGCCACTGCCCGGCAGCGCCCCCACCACCGTCTGAGCCCTTTCGCGCGATAACCACCAAAATCTCTAGCCTGCTCGGTGCGCCTGCACCTGGGCCGCTCCGCCGGCAGGGGCAGAGGTATGGGCACTCTCCCGGGCATGCCAGACGCTCAGCCAGGGCGGGGCGTTGGTCGCGCGAGGCGGCGGCGGTGAGAGCTGGGCAAACGGGCGTCGGGGACACGTCAGTCGGCCAGCCGCGAGACTGCTGGCTCTGGCGCCAACTACCCCAGCGCCCGATGGCGGGCTTCACCTTCTTTGGTGCCTACCTTGCCGGTGGAGAGCAGTGCGATGAGGGCTCTCTAGGATGCCACAGCCGCCATGGGCGCCTCCTCGTACGAGAGGGCAAGCGCGGTTCGCTTCGTACGCTGGTTGAGCGGCGGGCCTTGTGCCGCCGAGCAGCAGGCGGAACAGGGGGTGTGGTGTGCTGGGTCAGTCTTCTCCGACCCAGGTCATGTCTCGATTCGCATCCTGATGGGCTCCGGAGTGGGCGGCGGGCAGGCCACACCGGGGCCATCCGAAGTTGTCCATGAGGTTGTCGGGGCCAAGGGCGCCGCAGGGGGTCTCGCTTGTCGAGGGTTCGTTATTGATCACGCTGTAACTGTCGCACATCCGTGAGAAGGGATGCGAGACGCGGCAACCCACCTGACGCCCAGTCTCGGACCGGCATTGGCAGCCGATGCTGGCCAGCACACGCCGTGAAACTGGCACTCGGTTGCGCCTTGTCGCGCGTGTCTGATGGGCTTCCTCTCAGCCGCGAATTTCGGTCACGGCCTCTGTTGTGTGGCTGAATCGAGTGACATGCTGAAGCAACGGTGATCCTTCCGCTTCCCGCGGGACACGGTCACCGCGTGCCCGCCCACGTAGCCCGTGCGGAAGGGCCGCGCCGCCCCTCCCGGCTCCTCCCCACGGGAGGGCCGACGCCTGCGTCGGAACAACACCGGCATGGCGTTCAGCCCGGGACCGACCTCTGCGCCGGGCGATCTGGCTGATTGCGCGGTCGGAATCACAGCGCGGCAGGGATCTGGGGGTCCGGTGCGGTGCTACGGCGCGGGTGGGCCGGTTTCCCAGGCGATGCGCTGGTCTATGTCGTGCTCGTCCGGGCACGGTTGGCCATCGACAGGGCAGAACGTTTCCGGGTCTGCCCACCAGCCCGGCCAGATGGTCTCGGCTTGCTCCACGCACATCGTGCAGATCGTTTTGACGGCGACGTTGATGGTGTCGCCCTGGACGCCGCAGAAGGCAGTGCGCCATGAAGGTTCCCGGCAGCACACCAGGTGGCCGATCTCTTCGGGGATGGACTGCAGGCCGAAGGCGGACAGTACCTCCGAGGCACTCACGTTCTGATTTGCAGTGGAAGGCGACACTTGACGGACACTACGCCAGAGGCCCGACGCCTCTACGAACCGAGTCTCGGTCGGCCGCCGACGGCGGGCAGTCGCGCCTGGTTTGGACCTTTCGCCAAAGCCCGACAGTCGGCGGTCTGCGGGCGTGCACTCCGAGCTCTCGGACACGTGCCCCGCATCTCGCCGGCCCTGGACCAGTCCTGGCCCTGTCCACGGACATGACCGCGTGGCTCTGCGTCGCTTTCCGTGAACTTGTGGTGGTGGATCGAGCCCTGGTAGCTCGGTCTCGTGGGGGATCTTGCGTCTGGCCTGATGAGTGTCCTGTTCCCGCATCTCGGCTCGGTGGTGGTCGAGTTGGTGTTCCGCAGTGGCCGGTCCGTGCGGATACGGGCCCGGAGCCGGGCGGTGGAAGCCCGGTGCCCGGGGTGCGGGACCGTCTCGCGCCGGCGGCACAGCGGATACACCCGGCGCCTCGCCGACCGCGCGGTCGGCGGGCAGGAAGTAGGCATCGACCTGCGCGTCCACCGGTACTTCTGCGACAACGACGAGTGCGGGCGCCGTACGTTCGCCGAGCAGATCGACGGGCTGACGGTCCGGCACGGACGCCGCAGTGTGCCGCTGCGCGACCTGCTGCAGCAGGTCGCGCTGGCCCTCGGAGGACGTGCTGGCGCCCGGCTGACCGGGCACCTGGCAGCCGCGGTCAGAGCCACCCCGTTGCTCCGCCTGGTGCGCGGGCTTCCGCTGCCGGAGGTCCCGGACGTGAAGGTGCTCGGCGTCGACGAGTTCGCCACCCGCAAGGGCCACGTCTACGCCGATCGGGCCGCCCTCCGCCAGTTGCCGCAGCAAACTCCAGCCCCACCACGACTACCTGGCCCGACGCTGGGCCGAAGGCTGCAACAACGCCGTCGTCCTCCGCAAGGAACTCCGGGCCCGGGGCTTCACCGGCGACCGCCGCACCGTTCGGCGCTTCCTCAACACCCTGGAAGGCAAGATCGAACCGCATCCCGTGCCGAAGGCCGCCCCCGGCATCCGCGAGGTCGTGCGCTGGATCGTCGGCCTCCCCGAGAACGTCAGCGAATCCGCCCGCCAGCACCTCAAGGCGATCTGCGTCCGATGCTCGCATATCGACCAGCTCCGGGTCCTGGCACGCAAGTTCATCACCATGCTCCGGACCCGGACCGGCGAGAGGCTCGACCCGTGGCTTGCAGAAGTCGAGGCCAGCAGCGTCACCGAACTCCACAGCTTCGCCAACGGCCTGCGCAAAGACCGCGACGCCGTCCTCGCTGGCCTCACCGTGCCCTGGAACTCGGGAGCCGTGGAGGGCGCCGTAACACACGCATCAAAATGATCAAGAGACAGGGCTACGGCCGCGCCAACTTCGACTTCCTCCGCCGCCGCATCCTCCTCAGCGCATGATCACGATTCACGGAAAGCGACGCAGAGCCTTTCAGTCCCTTCGGGCGGACAGTTGATCTCCCCGTCCGGTACTACTTGTCGTCCCTCGGATGGGGGACGCTGGCCCTCGGTCTCCGCGTCAGCGTCGGTGTCAGTGGTGACTGCGATGCTGACGGCACGATCCCTTGGAACCTGCTCGATCTTGACAGAGCCTTGCGCGCCAGCTGGGCTGCTGACACCTGCTCGCCTGACGACCTGGCTCGCTCCGGCTGGCAGCCAGAGAACCCGGCCTGGGGGCACTGCGACATCACGGCTTTGATCGTCAATGACGTCTTCGGCGGTGACCTCATGGCGGGCGAGGTGCACTTCAACGGCGTCCAGCACGGCTTTCAGAGTGCGGTACGTGACCTGATGTCCGTTTTGCGCTTGGGGTTGGGAGAGGAGTCCTGGTCGGCGGGGCGGAGTGGTACTCAGGTGCGGGGCTGAGTGAACAGGCCGGGTTCGGGTTCGGTGAGAATGCCGCGGGTGACCAGGCGCTTCAGCTTGGACCGGATGCCTTCGGTGTGCTTCGGGAGGATCGGCAGGTCGAGGACCTGGTAGATGTCGCGGGCCCGCATCGGGCGGCCGGTGTCGGTGAAGGCCGCGAGGATCTGCTGGTAAGCGGGGTGGTCCGGCGCCTCGGGCCGCGGCGGATCGTCGGCGGGCTTCGGTGCCGGGATGTTCAGGAGGGTCTTGCGGGTGATGCGCAGGTTCTCGGTCTCCGCGTCGAGTTCGCCGAGGCGGGCGGTGAGGTCCTCGATGGACGCGCGGAGCTGCCCGGCCTGCTCGCCGAGTTCGTTCTCGCGGGCCTCGACGTAGGCGAGGACGTCTCTGATCTGCGGGTTGTCGCTCATGCGGCCCTCCAGGAGGACAGGGTGGCGCCGGTGAGCCGGCGGGCCATGACGGAGGTCATCGCCCAGAAGACGCGAGAGCGCGAGGTGGCGGGCCGGTGCTCGTAGCCGCGGACCAGGCGGCGGTAGAACATCAGGATCCCGTTCGTCTGCTCCACGATCCACCGCTTGGCCTGCGGGACGAAGCCCTTGTCGGCCGGGTTGCGCTCAACGATCTCGACGTCGATGCCGTAGTTCTTGCCGTGGTCGACGACGGCCTTCTTGAACCCCTGGTCGGCCAGGGCCTTCTTCACGGTGTCCATCTGGGCGGCCACGCCGTCCAGCAGCGAGATGCCGGTGGCGTTGTCGTGCGCGGACGCCGGCAGGACGACGGCCTCGACGACGAGGCCCAAAACGTCCACGGCCAGGCATCTCTTCCGCCCTGGCACCCGTTTCGCCGCGTCTTTGCCGGTCGTGGCAGCCGGGACGCCGACGGAGGCACGGATGCTCTGGGTGTCCATGACGATGAGGCTCGGATCGGCTAATCGCCGCTTCTTCTCCCGCAGTTGCCACCGCATCAGATCGTGGATGGTCTGATCGGTGCCGTCGTCGCGCCACTTGTAGAAGTAGTACTTCACCGCACCGGCGGGCGGCAGGTCATGGGGCAGCAGGTCCTCCCACTGGTAGCCGCTGCGGTTCTGGTACAGGATCGCGTTCACGATCTCCCGCATCGCATATCTGCCCTGGTGGCCGCTGACCGACGGATGCGCGGCCTTCCACGCCGTGATCACGGGCTCGACCAGGACCCACTGCTCGTCGGAGACATCACTCGAGTACGGCTTGCGATCACTCATCCAGTCACCCAAGCGAATCCCGAACGCCTGACCGGCAATGATGCCCCACCGTCACCCCATCGAGTGATCACAAGCCGGACAGAAGATCACGTACCGCATTCTGATGACCGCCGCCGAATACCGATACGAAATGACCGAACGCTTCGCCACCTGGAACACCATCACCGGAGCCGGCCCCATGGCCCTCACCACGTAACCCGAACCACCCCGAACCGACTCCGCTATGCCCCAACCCACCCGCCACACAGGTAACTTGACGACGCCCACCAGCCGCTCTACCCGCCCCGACGACCTGATCAACCTCCCGGAACCGTGGAACCCGGCGCCCACCCGACGCGACAGCCGCGCTCCCACCATGCCCCCAAGCGACCCGACAAACAGAAACGGGCCGCCGAAGAACCGACGACCCGTCACGAAACATCGAGGCTAGGATTCGCTGGAAGCGCGCCGAAACAGGAAGACTGCAGTGGGACCAGAGGCTGCTGAAGCGCCTTGTGCTTGAGGATCAGGATGGAAGCCGGCATGCTGCAGGTCGCTGAGAGCGTGGGCGTAGGGGTGAAAGTAACGGTCGCGGATGAAGAGTTCCTCGGTGGTCGTCACGCCATGCCGGGTGCTGAGACGGTAATGAGTTCGGCTTTTGAACGGTGAGAGCATTTCCCGCCATGCGCTCATCGCGTAAACCACCTCTCCTAGGGCGATGTGGTGCAGGTCTCTTTCGGTCCATGATGTCTCAAAGGAAGCGGGTGTCTTTTCCAGCATGTCCAGAGCGAGGAGGCCACCCGCTGGCAGGTGGCGTGCGACGTGCGTAAACAGCTTGAGGCGCTCATGAGGTGCAATGAACTGCATCACTCCTGCCAGACACGCATAATCGAACCTGCATCCGAGTTCAAAGTTCGGTGCCTTGACAGGCAAGACGGTCACCCGCGACCACATATCCGGAAGCGCGGCCAGCTTGGCGAGCAGCACAGCCCGCATGGCAGGTGACGGCTCCGCACACCATACCTGAGCGCCAGCGGCGGCTGCCCTGAGCGATACCCGGCCTGTTCCCGCACCGACATCCAGGACACGCGCACCAGGGACAGCCAAGCGGGCGAAGCTTGCAGCGTCGGGGAGAGCGTGGGTGCCCTCCGACGCCGCAAAGATGTCGTACAGCCCGGCGTCTGGCCGGTATCCATCTGCCGCCGTCTTGCTTGGTTTTGTCACACGTTCCCCTTCCCAAGGCGCAAGCGGCCGGGCAACTCTGCTCCCGGGCTTGGGTATACCCAAGCCCGCGGATGTATATGGAAGGTCGTGCTCTCAATGTGAAGTTCCCCCTGTGAGCTGGACAGCAGGTGTTTACGCTGCGGGGGTGAGGTTCTGTCTGAGGTGACCCCGGTGGAGACTCTGCTGGTCTATTCACGGTGTCGTGAGTGATGCCGTGGTCGGTGGCGGCGTCCAGGATGTGGTCGACGCTGACGTAGGCGGCGTCCACGAGTTCCTGTTCGGGCAGGAGGTCGGCTGCGGCCAGGTTGTGGTGGCGGGTGGTGACGGTCTCCACGTTGCTCAAGGTGGCCGTGCTGGTGGCGACGTGCACGATGACATGCGGCCGGTCGGGTTCGCAGACCTCGGTGAAATGGCCTTTGTAGCCGCGCCAGCCCATGCCGCGTTTGATGCCGTACCGGGCGTCGGTGTCGTAGGGGCTGCCGATCGCGGTCCCGCCGGGTGGCAGGTCGTCCTTCCCCCGCCAGTGGTGTCCGCCCTGGTCACGGTGGTACTGCTGGACCCAGACCTGGCGCAGGACCCGCAGGGCGGGAAGGTCCCGCAGCCAGACGGGGGCGGCGGAGTGGTGGACTGCGTCCAGGAGCCGGTAGCCGTCCGCGCCCACGGTTACGGCCAGCACAGTGCGGCCGGCCTCGGACTGCGGCAGGCGGAAGTCGTCCGCGAGCTGGGCGTAGCGCTCCCACCAGGCAAGAGGGGTGTGTTCCAACAGCCAGACCGGGTCAGCGACCGCCAGCACCTCCAGGGCCGCCCGCAGCGTCTCCATCGCCAGTTCCAGACGGTTGAGCAGGCGGATCGCGGCGTGGACGTGGGTGGCGTCGGTACGCTGCCGCCCGCCGCGGTCCAGCAGCCGGTGCTCGCACAGGTGCTGGAGCATCAGGGCCAGCAGCCTGTCGGCCTGGCCGTCGCCGGTCAGGCGGGTGCGGAACTCGCTGAGCACCGAGGCGTCGGACCCCGGGTCCTCCAAGGCCAGGCCCAGCATGAACTTCCAGTCCACACGCCCGCGGACCGCGTCCGCGGCCTGGCGGTCCGTCAGCCCCTCGGCGAACTGAAGTACCGAGACCATGGCCAACCGGGCCGGGTCGAGGGGTGCCCCCGCACCGCGAACAGATCAGCGAACTGTTCATCGGCGAAAAGCTCGCCCAGCGCATCACGGATCCGGATCGCCAGCGAGCCTTTCGGAAACGCCGCCCGCGCGACCCGCTCCGTCACCACCGGAACCTCAAAACCGTACCTGGGCCACAACGACATCACGGACCACCCCATCGGGCCCTCGCGAACGTCAGCCCGCCCTCACCGTCCCACCAAGGCGAAGATCCCACCAGACCCGCCGTGAAATGGGCAGCGGAGTCACCCCAGGGGACACCTCAGATGCTTGATGCGTCCCGGATCGTCCACGCTCAGGTCAGGAGATTCGAGAGACCGGCACAGCTGGGGAGTCGGAGGAGGAAGGCCGCGTTTTGGCTGGTTGGTGTGGCGGTGAGGGTTCCTTGGTGGTGGTGAGCGATGTCCCGGGCGATGGCGAGGCCGAGGCCGCTGCCTCCGGTGTCGCGGGTACGTGCTTCGTCGAGGCGGGTGAAGCGCTCGAAGATGCGTTCACGGTCCGCTTCGGGGATGGGGTCGCCGTCGTTGTGGACGGTGCATTCCACCCATCCGGGCCGGGGGTCGAGGGTGACCGTGACCTGGGTGCTGGCGTGGCGGGCCGCGTTGTCGAGGAGGTTGCGCAGCAGGCGGCGTAGTTGGTCGCGGTCGCCCGGGACGTCGAGGGGGTCGTCAGGAGCGTGGAGGGTGAGGTGTGCGGTGGCTTCGGGTTGGGTGTGGGGAATTTCCAGGAAGAGTTCTTGGACGAGGCCGGTCAGGTTCACCCGTGTCGTGGTCCTCGGTGGTGTGGGGGTGTTGTCGAGGCGGGCGAGGGTGAGGAGGTCCTCGACAAGGTGCTGGAGCCTGTTCGCGGCCTGAAGGGAGTTGGTGAGGGCGCTGGACCGTCGGGGGTGGGTGAGGGCGACTTCGAGGGTGGCACGTAGGCCGGTGACGGGGCTGCGTAGTTCGTGGGCGGCATCCGCGATGAAACGGCGTTGGCGGTGGGCGTGGGCATCGAGGAGGTCGAGGGTGTCGTTGGTGGTGCGGGCCAGGCGGGTGATCTCGTCCTCGGCCGCGGGGACGGGGACGCGGGTTCCCGCGCCTGGCTGGTCGACGGTGGCCAGGCGGGTTCGGATGGCTTCGATGGGGCGCAGGGCACGGGTGGTTGCCACCCAAGCGCTGAGGGCGACGATCAGCGCGGCCAGTGGCACCGCGCCGGCCAGGGCGGGGATGAGCGCGTCGGCCGCTTGGGCCGCCTCGGTCCGGGTGACGGCAACGTAGACGGTGTAGCGGCCGGCGGGGGCGGCCGAAGGGCTGGGGGCGCGGGGGGTACGGATTTCGATGACGGTGGCGGCCATGTCCAGGGTCTTCCCGGCGAGGGCCGAGGCTTTGGAGAGACAGTCGATGACGGGCTGTCCGGAAGTGGTGTGAGAGGGGTTCTGCCGGCAGGAAGGGGCCGGCGTGCCGAAGTGGACCGGCACGAAGGTCCCCCAACCGGGTTGCGCCGACGCCGGCGCGGGCGGGAGCGCTCTGGCCGCGTCGGGGAACGCCTCGGGCAGCCAGGACGCGAACGGACCGTTCGGGCCGATGATTGCCACCGGCCACAGGTCGATGATGTCGCTGGTGGTTTCCCGGTCCCTGGCCTGGATGCGGGTGAACTCCGCCGCGACCGCGCGGGCCTGTGTCCACGCGCGCCCGCGGGAAGCCGTCATCTGCGTGGCGTAGATGTCGTGGTGCAGCCACCACGCCCCGGCGCCGGCGAGGATCAGGGCGGCGGCGCCCGCGGCGAGAGCGGTACGGGCCCGGGTGGACAGCCGCGCCCACCACAGGAACGTCCGGGCGGGGGTCCGGAGAACGGGGTCAGGCATGCGAGGCGTCCAGGCGGTAGCCGTGTCCCCGGACGGTCACGATGCTCCGGGTGCCGTACGGGTGGTCGATCTTTCGGCGCAGGAGGCTGATGTACACCTCGACGATGCCCGTCCCGCCCCGGTAGGCGATGTCCCAGGCCTCGCCGAGGATGGTCTCCTTCGACAGCGCCCGGCCCGGCTCGCGCATCAGGACTTCCAGCACCGCGAACTCCTGGCCGGTGAGGTCGATGCGCTCATCGCCACGCCCGCAGGTTCGCCCTTGCACATCCAGCCACAGATCACCGGCGCGCAGCACGTCCTGCTGGTCTGAGCCCGCGGCCGTGCGGGTACTGCGGCGGATCAGTGCTCGCAGGTGTGCTGTGAGGACGACCAGGGAGAACGGCTTCGTCAGATAGTCGTCCGCGCCGGTGTCCAGCCCATGGGCCTCGTCGAGTTCCTCGTCCCTGGCCGTCAGCATCAGCACCGGGGTGCCGATGCCCAGGGCTCTGAGCCGTGCGCATACGGCGAAACCGTTCAGCGACGGCAGCATGACGTCCAGGACGATGGCCGCGAACCCGCCCGTGCCACCGAGCTCCACGGCGGACAGGCCGTCCGCCGTGTGAGTGACGGTGTACCCCTCGGCCTCCAGGCCGTCCCGCACAGCGGCCGCGATCACCGAGTCGTCCTCCACCACCAAAATGTCCACCACGCCAGCATGGCACCGCAGCGGCGCCGCCCCGCAGCTCACACAGCGGGCTTCAGGAACGGTTAAGGATGACCTGTGCATAGTGGGGGCCGCCCCGCGACGTCACCGGCCGTTGTCGAACGGCGCGCCCGTGCTTCGGCCTCCTGTCCGTGACCGTGCCCCTGCCATCCGAGAAAGGGACTGCCCCGTGAAGGCCCGCCGGCTCCTCGCTGCCGGCGCGACCTCATGCGAACGCCGCAGCCGCCTCACCATCCGCGCCGACCTTGGTCCACCCCCGCGACGTCGCGGCACCTGACGGCAGCGAGCGAGACGTACTGGCGGTCCGGCCGACGAGTCAAGGTGATCAACGTCTTCAGGCAGGGGCGCGGCCTGCCCCTCGCTCTGTCCGCGCCACCTCTGCCGGGTGCGGATCGATACCCCGTGTCCCACCCACATCGGGGGAGCACCTTGTGCCGGGACGTCGAAGCTGAGCGAGGCACACGCGTTTCGACGCCCTTCATCGAAGACCCTTTGCACTACCGAAAGGCGTGCCGCCCCATGCACATTTCCTTCCTGCTCCACAACGCCTATGGCATCGGCGGCACGATCAGGTCGACGTTCAACCTGGCCGCAGCACTGGCAGAGCACAACGAAGTGGAGATCATCTCAGTGCTCCGCCACCGCGACGTGCCGGTCATGGGCGCACCCCCCAAGGTGCGCCTGACTCCTCTGGTCGACATGCGCACAGCCTCCGCCGACTACGACGGTGACGATCCCCGCCACGCACAGCCCGCCAGGGTCTTCCCCCGCGCCGACGGGCGGCACAAGCAGTACAGCAGCCTCACGGACGAACGTATCGGCCAATACCTGTCGAGGCTGGACGCCCAGGTGATCGTCGGGACCAGGCCGGGACTGAACGTCCACATCGCCCGCCAAGCGCGCGGGGCGGCCATCAGAGTGGGGCAGGAGCACCTGACCCTCTCGGGCCATGGCTTTCGTGTACGGCACGAGATACGCCACCGCTATCAGCTGCTGGACGCCCTCACCACCGTCACCGAGGCCGACGCGCGCGCCTACCGGCAGCTCGGCCTGCCGGGGGTGAGGGTGGAGGCTGTACCGAACAGTGTCCCCGCCGCCCGCGCCGAACCGTCCGACGGCGCCGGCAAGGTGGTCGTGGCGGCAGGCCGGCTCAATCCGGTGAAGCGATACGACCTGCTCATCCGGGCTTTCTCCGAGGTTGTCGCCGTCCACCCGGACTGGCGGTTGCGAATTTTCGGCGGTGGCGACGCCACCGGCAACGAGAAGGACAACCTGTCCGCCCTGATCGGTGAACTCGGGCTGAGCCGCAGCGTCCGGCTCATGGGCAGAACCAATTCGATGGAAGCGGAGTGGGCGAAGGGTTCCATCGCCGCTTCCACCTCCGACCATGAGTCATTCGGCATGACCATCGTCGAGGCGATGCGCTGCGGTCTCCCCGTCGTCTCCACGGATTGCCCCGCCGGACCGCGCGAAATCATCAAGGACCGGGTCGACGGACGCCTTGTCCGCCCTGGTGACCCCGGCGACATCGCAGCCGCACTGCTCGAACTGGTGGGGAACGACGAGCTGCGGCAGCGCATGGGCGAGGCAGCCTTGAAGAATTCGACCCGTTTTGACCCGGCGCGGATAGCCGAGCGGCACCTGGATCTCTACCAGGACCTGCTTCGTCTCGGCCCCGGACGACGCTCGCTCGGTCCCGTGCGGGAAATCGCACACCGAGCGCGTACCAGCACGATCGACACAGCACACGCCCTGCGCTCCACTGCCCGCGGTGTACTGAAGAAGTAATGAGCGCCGGCGGGATGGGGGGCCGCCAAGTCCCCGAGCCCTGCTGGCAACCGTGTCACGGCCGGCAGCAGATGAGTTGGGGTCGGTGGTTGCAGAGCCTTCTGAACTGTGATGCGTCAACTGTTTGCGGATGACGTCCTGAAGCTACTGGCCTGCAGGTTCTCTGACTGACAGCTCTTTGATCCGGCACGCTGCAACTTGTCCCGGACGCATACGAGTAATTGTCAAGACCTGTGGATCAGTTGAGGTGGATCACGCTGCGAGGGTCTTGTCCCGTTCGACGAGGAGGCCGTACTCGAAGCGGGCGCCGGCTCGGACGAGGGCGAGGGGCGTGGTGCGGTGACCGCTCGCCAGCGGGCCTGAGCGGAACTACCCACACACCATCAGGACGCCCCAACCCGCCAGCCGCACCAGCAACTTGACAAGGCCGGTGAGGGAGCCCATGGATGCGGTCATGGCACTGGTGCCTCCGTCGGCTGTTCGTCGCCCGGTTCGGTGAGCCGCAGGGCGTGTTCGAGGGGGGTGTCGACGATTTTGTTCTCGGGGACGGTGGCGACGACTTTTCCGTGGACGAAGATCTGGCCTTTGCCGTTGCCGCTGGAGACGCCGAGGTCGGCTTCGCGGGCCTCGCCGGGGCCGTTGACGACACAGCCCATGACCGCGACGCGCAACGGGTGGGGGAAGCCGTCGAAGGCGGCTTTAACCTGTTCGACCGGGTGTGCGGAGAGGGAGACACGGATGGTGTCCCCGATGCCGTCGGCGAGGAGGACGGCGAAGGCCACGGCGGATTTGACGGATCCCTGGAAGGCGGGGCCCGCTTCGGTGACGCCCAGATGCAGGGGGTAGTCGCACTGTTCGGCGAGGATCCGGTTCGCGGCGACCATGGTCATGGGGTCGTGGTGCTTGACAGCGATCTTGATGTCGCGAAAGCCGTGTTCCTCGAACAGGGCGCATTCCCACAGGGCCGACTCCGCGAGTGCCTGGGGTGTGGCCGCACCGTGCCGGGCGAGCAGGCGGGGGTCGAGCGAGCCGGCGTTGACTCCGATCCGGATCGGCACGCCAGCCGCCGAGGCCGCCTGCGCGATCTCGGCGACCTTGTCGTCGAACTTCTTGATGTTCCCGGGGTTGACGCGGACGGCGGCGCAGCCGGCGTCGATGGCGGCGAAGACGTAGCGGGGCTGGATGTGGATGTCGGCGATCACCGGGATCGGGGAGCGGGCCGCGATGGCCGGCAGGGCGTCGGCGTCGTCCTGGGAGGGAACGGCGACGCGTACGATGTCGCAGCCGGCGGCGGTGACCTCGGCGATCTGCTGCAAGGTGGCGTCGACGTCAGCGGTGAGGGTGGTGGTCATGGTCTGGACGGAGACCGGAGCGCCACCCCCGACAGGGACATCGCCGACATGGATCTGTCGGGTTTGGCGGCGCTCCGGCGTTGTGGGGGGTGGATCGGGCATGCCGAGGTCAGTGGTCATCGAGGCCTCCGCGTGCCTGGAGGTGGCTTGCGAGGGGGTGAGGCCGTACGTGGTGAGGGCGGCGCGGACGTGCAGGACCGTTTCGGTGATGCCGGCCGGGCCGAGGCCGGTCTGGGCGAGCAGACCGGTACGCGTTCCCTGAGGGACGAATGCGCGGGGCAGTCCGATGTTGTGGACCGGGGTGGTGATGGCGGCGTCGGTACAGGCATGGGCCAGGAGGGTGCCGAAGCCGCCGGTGCGCGTGTTGTCCTCAATCGTGACGGCCAGACGGTGACGGGCGGCCAGGTGGAGGAGGGCGGAGTTGACGGGGATGGCCCAGCGGGGGTCGACCACGGTGGAGCCGATGCCTTCGGCTTCCTCCAGGCGGCGGGCGGCCTCGAGGGTCGCGGGCGCGGTGGCTCCGACGCAGACCAGCAGGACGTCGAGGGGGCGCCGGGTGCTGCGGTGAAGGATGTCCAGACCGTCCATCCGTACCAGTGCCTCGATGTCCGCACCGGTGGTGGCCTTGGGCAGCCGCAGTGCGGTCGGCCCATCGCTGACGGCGACGGCTTCACGCAGCAGTTCCCTCAGGCGCGCCGCGTCCCGGGGGGCGGCCACGCGCATGCCCGGGACCGGGGCCAGGATGCTCAGGTCCCACATGCCGTGGTGCGAGGGGCCGTCCGGGCCGGTGATACCGGCGCGGTCCAGCACGAAGGTTACCGGCAGTTGATGCAGGGCCACATCCATCAGCACCTGGTCGAACGCGCGGTTGAGGAAGGTGGCGTAGACGGCGACCACCGGGTGACAGCCGCCCATCGCCAGGCCGGCCGCGCTGGTGACGGCGTGCTGCTCGGCGATTCCCACGTCGAAGACCCGGTCGGGGAACCGGACTGCCATCGGGTGCAGACCGGTCGGCCGGAGCATGGACGCGGTGACGGCGACAAGGTCCTCACGTTCGCCGGCGAGGGTGAGCAGCTCCTCGGAGAAGACACTGGTCCAGCTCCGGGCGGCCGGTGCCGGCCGGTAGGCGGCGGTCGCGGGGGGGGGGGGGCTTGCCGGTGGCCGGGGCGATGACGCCGACAGCGTGGAAGCAGTCCGCCTCGTCGGCCTCCGCCGGGGGATACCCCTTGCCCTTGACCGTCACTACGTGCATGAGCGCCGGCCGCCCCAGGCAGCGGGCCTGCGCCAGGGCATGCTCCGCGGCCTGGACATCGTGACCGTCGACCGGGCCGATGTAGGCCAGACCCAGCTCGGCGAACACGTTGCCCCGGCCCTGCACGCCTTCCACCTCGTCGCCGTCACCGCCCTCCGCAGGTCCATCCGGGCCCGCGGGCTCGGCCGGTTCGGTGGACTCCGGCGAGGGGCCGTCAGCCGTCGGGGCTCCGGCTGAGGGAGCAGCGGGGCCGGCAGCGGGAACCGCCTCCGGCCCGGGAGCCGGAGCGGTCTTTGGCCCCCTCTCAGCGGCGAACTTCGCGGCCAGGCCGTCCAGGAGATACGCGTATTTGGTGCGGAGCTCGCCGGAGGGGCCCCTGTCCTTCTCCCACCCCGTGACCGTGCTCGGGCTCACGCCGAGCGCCCGGGCCACCTGCGCCTTCGACAGGCGGGCCCGCTCCCGCAGCTCCCGCCGCTGCTCCGGCGCCGGGAGTCCGGCTTGGGGCCCGACGGTGGCGAGGAGGGAGTCGATCGCGTCGAAGTCACTCACCGGACCGCACCCTTCGGCACCGGCCGGGTGCCGCGTCGCCGGTCCTCGGGCAGCACTTCGCAGGCCCTCGTCGGCCCGGACAGCAGGTCCAGTACGCCGATGCCGTAGTGCGAGGCCAGGACGTCGGCATCGCGCAGGCTCCACGAGGTGGCACCCGACTGCCGGCGCGAGACCTGCGTCTGGGTAATGCCCAGTACCTCCGCGACCGACCTCTGCGAGTCCCCCGTCGCCTGCATCAACGCCGCCACCGTCAGCCGCAACGACTCCTCCAGACCGGCGCGGACCTCGCCGGGCCTCGCGCTCCGCCTCACGCGCCTCCTCCTCCGCCGGGTCGGCCAGACACCGCGGGCACACCAGATCCATGACAACGGCCGTACAGGGCCCGGCGCAGCCGGGGCTGGGCGCCGCAGTGGCCGGCCCCGGCATGACGGCGCACCACACCGGCGCGGGTGTCCAAGAGGAGGGCTGCCTGGGCGGCGTTGCCGTCGTGGTGTGCCAGGAGGAACGCCATCCGTGCCCGGGCCTTGACCCCTGATCTTGGACACTTGAGATGTGGATCTTGAGGATCTGAGATCAGGGGTCAAGGCCCCCCATTCACCGGCTCTGGCACACCTTCCGTGAAGAGGATCAGCGGGCTGCTGCTGTTGTCACGCGGTGTGATCTGCGGTCGGCGGCAATGAGGAGGAGCCGCTTGCGGAGGAGAGGGACGCCGGCTCGGCCGAAGACGCCGCGTTTGAGGGCTTTCAGGTCGTTCACTCTGCCTTCCACGGGTCCCGAGTTCCATGGGTTGCTCATGCCGAAGACGACGGCGTCGATGTCGCTTTCGAGTCCGGCGGCGAAGGTGCGAAGGCCGCACTGCTCGTCGTCCCGGACGGTTCTGATCCACTCAGGCAGACGCTCGCCTTCGCAATTGTTCATCAGGGTCGCGAAGGAACGCACATGGACAGCGGTGGCGGCCAGCTCCGGGCAGAGCGTCAAGAGCACCTTGAGCAGCTGTTTGTCGTCCTCGGTCAGGTGGTCGGGGTGGCTGGTGCTCCAGCGGGCTGCTGTCCGTGGGGCTGGTGGTCGTGCTGTAGGTGGCCGGGTGCCGTCGCGGAGGGGACGGGCGAAGTCGCGGACGGTGCTGTAGCTGAATGTGAGACAGAGCCGTCTACTGGACAGACCCGGTGGGCGGCCCGCCGATCGCTCCGGCATGGCTCATGCCGGTGTGCGTCGGCTGGTCGCTTACCCCGGTCGGTAGTCGGTGGGTCTGGGTGCCTGACCGTCAGGTGGGGAGGTCGGCGGTTGGCTTGGCCGGGGTGGGTTGGGAGGGAAGCCGGGCGCCGGTGGTGTCGCCAGCGGGGCCGGGTGTGGTTGGGGTGGCGAGTCCCAGGCGCAGCAGGATTAGGGTGGTGAGGTCGTGGAGGGTGGAGCCGCCGCGCAGGAGTTCCATCGGGGGGACGTCGACGTCGAACTGCTGGCGTACCGATACCAGGAGTTCGGTGGCCATGAGGGAGTCGATTCCAAGGTCGGTGAGGCGCCGCTGCGGGTCGAGTTCGTCGGGTTCAATCTGCATGGCCTTGGCGAGGGCCTGTGTGATGGCCTTCTGTAGTGCCGCGCGGGCTTCCTCGGGCGACATGGCTGTCAGGGAGGCCAGGAATGCCTCTTGCGTCTGGCCGTCGATTTCTTCGTTCGGCGGGATGAGAAGGCTGTATCGGGCCTCGCTGGCTGAGCTCAGCAGACCGCGGAACTGGGTCCAGTTCCAGCGGGCGACACCGGATACGGGGACGTGCCGGGTGAGTACGTCATCGAGGGCGGCGAAGGCATCTCTCAGACCGAGTGGCTCCATCCCCACAGCGGCGAGCTGGGCGCCGAGATTCTCGCGGACGACGTAGCCAGTCTCATCCAGTGCTCCCCAGCGGATGGCCTGAGCAGGCAGTCCAGCCTGACGCCGTTGACGGACCAGTGCTTCGAGAAAGAGATTGCCGGCCGCATACGGGGCCTGCTGAATGTTGCCGACGTCCGCGGACACCGAGGAGACCATGAGGAACAGGTCGAGATCCCGGCTGCGAGTAAGCTTGTCTAGAACCGCGGCCCCCTGTGCCTTGGGAGCGATCACTGCGGTAAAACGTTCGGCGGTCAGCTCCTCCAGTGGCGCGTCGTCCAGGTGCATGGCACAGTGCACCACGCCGCGCAGCGGATGGCCGCTTGTGTCGATGTCATCGAGGAGCACGCGCATACGGTCTTCGTCGGTGACGTCGCGGGCACAGGCATGTGCGTGCACGCCACGCCGGGTCAGTTCTTCCAGGAGTGCGGGGGCTTCGGGGGCGTGGTGGCCGCGCCGGCTGACCAGGCTGAGGTGACGGGCGCCGCGGTCGGCCAGCCACCGGGCGGTGGCGGCACCGAACCCGCTGAGGCCGCCGGTGATCAGGTAGGTGCCGTTCGGGTCGAGTTGCACGTGTTGGGGAGCGGGTTCCACCGCGGGAGGTTCGTCCATCGGGTCGAAGGCGACGACGACTTTCCCGACATGGCGGGAGTGCTGCATCAGCTCGAACGCTTCCGCCACCCGGGCGGCCGGATAGACGCAGTGCAGCAAGGGCCGGTAGTCACCGGTCTCAACGCGCCGATGGACCTCTTCTGTCAGTGTGAGGGCCACGTCGGGCTGTTGCACGAGGATGGTGAGGTCGACGCCGAAGAAGGCGAGGTTGTCGTAGAAAGGGCGCAGGGACAGCGGGTTGTTATCCAGGATGTCGCGTTTGCCTAGTTCGATGAATCGGCCACCAGGGCGTAGCAACTCCAGACTGCGGCTGATGGCCTCACCGGCAAGGGAATTGACCACCACGTCGACGCCGCGGCCCTGCGTGAACCGCATGGTCTCGGGGGCGAAGTCGAGGCTGCGCGAGTCCATGACGTGCTGCACCCCGAGCATGCGCAGCAGGTCACGCTTGGCTTCGGTGCCCGCGGTGGCGATGACGTGCGCCCCGCGCAGGGCGGCGAACTGCAGGACGGCCAGCCCGATGCCGCCAGCGCCCCCGTGGACCAGCACGGTCTCTCCCTCGCGCAGCCGCGCCAAGTGCTCCAGGCTGTAGTGGACGGTGGAGAAGGCGATCGGAATCGTGGCCGCGGCTTCGAAGGTCATGTTCTGCGGCATCCGGTGAAACGCCTGTGCCGGAGCAATGGCGTGCGAGGCCAGGGCGCCAAGCGCCATCCCGTACACCCGGTCGCCAACCTGCAACCCGCTGACTCGCTCTCCGACCGCGGTCACCACACCAGCGCATTCGAAACCGGGCACACTGGACGGCGTGTGCTCCTGTGCCTCGGGAGGCAGCAGTCCGACCGCGATCATGATGTCACGGTAGTTCAGCGCCGTAGCGCGCACAGCCACGGCGACCTCTTCCCGGCCGGGGACGGCAGGCTCTGTGCCTTCCCACGCGAGGCCGTAGGACAGTCCAGGAGTGCGCACGCTCAGGGCATAGCTATGCGGGGTTCGGCCGGTGGCGGCAGGCAGAGGCAGTGCGCGGGGAACAAACCGGCCCCCATGGGTCAGGGCTACTTCGGTTTCCTCGGTGCGTGCGCGCAACTCGTCGGCGAGCCGCCGCGCGTCGCTGCTCTGATCCTTGGAGCGCTCCAGGCTGATGCGGCGCACCTGGAGATCTGGGCATTCGTTGGCCAGTGTGCGTGCGATGCCCCACGCAACCGCATCGGCTGGCGTGGTGGGCTGCTCGGGCGCGGGCAACGCACCGCTGGGCCGGGTGATGAGCCACAGCCAGCCGGGGGAAGCCGAGGCTGTCCGCCGGCACGCGTGCGCCATGGCGCGCAGGATTGCGGCCCGCCGGGCGGCGTGGGCCGGCAGCTCCCGCGGGTCCTCGCAGGCGGTGTCCGCCAAGAGCAGGAGCAGGTGAACCTCTCCATCCACCGCGGTGAGTGCGGAGTCCCAGTCGCCAGTGTTCTCACTGGCTCGGATGCGTCGGACGGCACACTTTCCGCTGCTGGCCAGTTCTGCTTCCACCGTTGTAGCCAACAGCTCCTCACTGGGCGCTTCGCTGGCCAGCACCACGGTGCAGGGCGCATGCTCGTCCTGGTCCGTTGCCGGGCCAGAACCAGGGCGGGGCTTGCTGGAAGCAGTGGCCAGCAGAACCGACAGGCCCTCACCGAGGGGTCCGCCCTCCTGACGCTCCTGCGCGACGTCGTCGAACCCACAGCGCATGAGGAGTTCCGGCCAGGCCGCGCTGGGCAGCAGAGCGGAAACCGGGCGCAGCGAGTGGTCCGTGCGGTGATGCCAGATGCTGTCCAGCAGGCCGAAGAAGGGGGCCAGGGCGTCGGTGGAATGTGCTTCGAAGGCCAGCATTTTCCCGCCGGGTGCCAGTAGGGCGGCGACCCGGCGTACCGCGGCGGTGAGGTCCTTGCTGGTGTGCAAGGCGTTGGCCGCGATGACCAGGTCGAAGCTGCCCTCGATCAGGTCCTGTTCGGCCGGCTCGGCGTCCAGATCGAAGGTGCCGTACTGGACGAAGTCGTAGTGCCCGAAGCGCTGCTGTGCGCGCGGCAGGAAGTAGGGGGAGAGGTCGGTGTAGAGGTAGGTGGTGCGGTCTGCCGGCAGCAGGGGCAGCAGAGCGCTGGTCATGCCGCCGGTGCCGGCCCCAACTTCCAGCACCCGCAGGGGCCAGTCAGCCGGCCACCTCCGCACCATCTCGCGCACGAACACCTGCGCGGCCCCGTTGTAGAAACGAACCACTGGCGCGATGTCGTAGAACTGCTCCAGGGCGGGTACCGCGCCGTCCGAGGCCAGTACCTTCAGAGCGTCCGCCGCACCGCGCAGGATAGCGCTGTTGTTCAGATGGTTTCGTGCGCTGAGCACGAACAGGCCGCCAAAGCTGGTGTGGTGGCGTGCTGCCTCGCCGTAGAGGGCCTGCACTCGCGGGGCAGAGGTCAGCCGCCACGCACCGGCACCGACCGGTTCGGCGATGCTGCGCCACTCCTGCATCGACATCGCGTGCTCGAACTTCGCGGTGAACTTCGGTTGCAGCCCCCCTTGGACCAAGTCCGCAATGGTGAAGGGTGCTGCGGGGTCTGGCAGGAATTCAGCAGCCGCTCCGGCAACAGAATGCACGTATGCGTTGTTGAGCAGGGCGAACGCGGCCTCCATCTGCAGGGGTGCGACAGCATGGCGCCGTTCGGCGATCAGTTCTGCGCACTCCGCGGCGAGGTGCGTCGCCGTGGGCAGCGGACTGGTCGTGGCCGGTGTGCGGCGCAACGGAGCGGCGCGCATCTCGGTGTGCTGGTGCAGGATGGGCGCGTGGTCGGGGTGAGTGAACCGGCGTAGGCGGCACCCTTCCAACTCGACGCTGACAGTGCCGTCCTCGTCGACAACGGTGATATCCCAGCACGCCTCTGCAGCCGTGTAAGACCGCTCGCGCACATGAATGATGCCCTGAGGGGAGGGAGTGCGCCAGCACCGCACCCCTGCGATGCCCGACGGCAAGTAGGCCGTCTTCCCGTCGAGCACCTTGTTCCTCAAGAGCGGCGTCCCGGCTTGCAGGGCCCCGTCCAGCAGTGCCGGATGCACGGCGAACTGCGTATCGGCTGAGCCGTGGTCGTAGCGGGCCAGCACTTCCCCCTCGCCCGCGTTCAACTCGGTCAGCACCTGGAACGCCGGCCCATACCTCAGACCCAGCCGGTCCAGTTCCGTGTACTGGTCGGCAGCAGACACGTGCTGAGGGCAACGCTCCCGAATGCGGGCTACGTCTGAGGGTTCAGGGGCGGTTCCCAGCCGTGCACGCACGCGTGCACGCACGTGCGGGCGAGGTTCGCGACTGTGTGGGTCGGTGCTGGTGATGGTCAGCCGCCCGTCGTCGGGATTGAACGCCACCTGCGTGTGGACGCTGGAGGCATCCGCCCACGGCACCGCCAGAGGAGCAGCGATCTGGAGGTGGTCCACCTCGACCGGCGCGTTGAGCGCGAGCTGCCCGGCGGCCAGGGCCATCTCCACATAACCGGCGCCGGGCATGATGACAGATCCGGCGATCTTGTGGTCGACCAGCCAGGGGACCAGCGCCGGCTCGATCGCCCCGTGCCAGACGGGGTGGGGGCCGGGCATCCGCTCTCCCAGGAGCGGGTGGTCGATGAGACCGCTGCCACTGGTGCGTACCCAGTCCTGCGCAGCGCCCTGCCAGTGGCGCTTGCGCTGCCACGGGTACGCGGGCAAGTCTGCCACTTGGCCGGGCTGGGGGAAGTACACGCCCCAGTCGAGGTCGGCGCCTGCCGCCATCACCGCTTCGACCGTGTGGCGCAGGGCTGCCGTGCCACAGGCTTCACGGCGCAGGGTGGGCGCTACCGCAACCTCGGCCTGCTCTTGGGCGGCGGCCCTGCGCAGGTAGGAGCGCAGCACGGGGTGCGGGCCGATCTCCACCAGGACGTCCGCTCCGTCCGCGAGGGCCGCATCGAGCGCGGAGGAGAACTGGACGGGGGCACGGACGTTGCGCCACCAGTGGGCTCCATCCAGCTCCGTGCCGTCGGCCTTCTTGCCGGTCACGGTGGAGTACAGCGGGATTCGTGTCGATGAGGGAGCCAGCCCTTCCAGGGCTTCGCGCAGCAGCTGTTGGAGGGGGTCCATGGTGGAGCTGTGGAAGGCATAGTCCAACTCCAGCACCGTGCAGGCAAGGCCCCGGGCGTCCATGTCCGCGGCCAGCCGGAGCACCTCATCTGCGGGCCCGGCCACCGTGACGTCCTGCGCGGAGTTGACCGCGGCCAGTTCCACCCCCTGATAATCGGCGAGAACCTCGGTGACCTGCCCGGGCGGCAGAGCGAGGGCTGCCATGCGGCCGTTGCCGGCCGTTCGTGCCTGGGCGCGGCTACGTTCCGTAATCACGAGGGCTGCCTGCTCCAGACTCAGGGCCCCCGCTGCGTGTGCGGCGGCCACCTCGCCCACGCTGTGCCCGAGGACCGCCCTCGGGATGATGCCGCGCCGGCGCAGGACGGCGGCCACGCCTACCTGCACCACGAACAGCAAGGGCTGGGCCACCTCGGTGGCTGCCATCTCCTCAGCGGTGACGGTGTGGAGCCGCTCTGCCACCGACCAGCCCAGATGCGGGCGCAGTACGGCGTCCACCTCGTGCACAGCGTCACGAAAAGCGGCGTCGTGCGCGAGAAGGCCGGCCGCCATGCCTGCCCACTGCGAACCGTTGCCGGAGAAGACGAACGCCACCCGCCCGCGCTCGACCGCCTTGCCGATGGCGCCGCTCCACTCTGCGCCGGGCAAGGACTGCGTGGACTGCTCCTCATCAGCTTCCCGCCGAGTGAAAAGCCGCGCCAGACGCTGCGCTGCCTCCTGCGGGCCCTGGGCGAGGACGACCGCCCGCTGCCGATGCAGACCGCGGCGCACGCTCGCCGTATGCGCCAGGTCGTAGAAGTCCGCCGGATCAGTCTTCTTCAGGTGCGCGCTCATGCGGGCGGCGGCCTCTTGAAGAGCCTGCCGGGAGTGCGCCGAGACAGTGACCGGCCGCAGCGGCGCCTCCTCGCTTCCGCCCCGCTGGCGCACAATGGGTGCCGCGGGGGCGGCTGTGAGGATGACGTGCGCGTTGGAGCCGCCGAACCCGAAGGAATTGACACCCACCAAAGGCCGGTCGACCGGCTCCAGCGCAGTGGCCTGGGCGACCGGTTCGAGGTTGAGAGCGGCGAAGTCGATGTCGGGGTTGGCAGGCTGAGTGTGCAGCGTGGCCGGGGTCAGCCCGTGCCGCAGCACCAACAGCGCCTTGAACAGGCCCGCCATCCCGGAGGCCGGCTCCAGGTGGCCCAGGTTGGACTTCACCGAGCCGATCGGCAGCACAGTGCTGCGGCGTGCTCCCAGCGCCCGTCCGATCGCACGGCACTCGGCCGGATCACCCACGAGCGTGCCCGTGCCGTGCGCCTCCAGATACACCAAGTCCTTGGGATCGGCCCCGGCCTGCGCATAGACCGTGTGCAGCAGCTCCTCCTGCGCGTCGGGGTTGGGCAGGGACACCCCCGGGGTGCGGCCGTCGCTGTTGGATCCGCTGCCCACGATGACACCGTGGATGCGGTCGCCGTCGGCAAGAGCGTCCTGCAGCCGTTTGAGCACGACGACACCGCCGCCCTCGGCCCGCACGAACCCGTCCGCGTTCGCGGAGAACACCGCGCACCTGCCCTGCTTCGACAGCATGGCCGCCTGGGAGAAGCCGACGTAGTGGTAGGGGCTGAGCAGCATGTTCGCGCCGGCGGCGAGAACCGTCCGGCTGGTGCCGTCGTGCAGGGTGCGGCAGGCCCTGTCCAGGGCCACCAGGGATGAGGAACAGGCCGTGTCGATCGCCATGCTGGGCCCGCGCAGGTCCAGGAAGTGGGAGATGCGGTTCGCTGCCAGGCTGGAGGCGCCGCCGGCCATGGTGTACGCGTTGACCGACCGCTGCTGCATCATCTGCAGCGCGGCATAGGAGGCATCCGAGATACCGACAAAGACCGCGGTGTCCGAACCGGCCAGCACCCCAAACGGCAGAGCGGCGTCGTCCAGAGCCTCCACCGCCAGCTCCAGCAGCATCCGGTGCTGAGGATCCATCCGCGCGGCTTCCTTCGGCGTGATACCGAAGTAGTCAGCATCAAAGGAAGCCACATCGTCAAGGAAACCGCCCGCCGCCGTATAGCTCTTGCCCGGACGCGGCATGTCGAGATCGACGAAGCGGTCACGGTCGAAGCGTTCCGCGGGCGCCTCACCGATCAGGTCCTGTTCCTGCTCCAGGGCTTGCCACAGACCGTCTAGATTGACGATGCCTCCGGGCAGGCGGCAGGCGGCACCGACAATGGCGATCTGCTGATCCCGTTCCGGGCTGATGCGGGCGTTCACTGCGAATGATCTCCAAAGGTGTGGCTGCCAAAGCACGGCAGGCGGTCAGCGGCAGCGCGGATGCTGCCACGAAGAGCACCGTCGACGTGCGCGAGGTACTACCGATGCGGGGCCTCAACCCGCTGGGCGTAGTCGCTCATTACAAGCCTTGATACCCGGTACGGTGGCGTGCTCATCCTGCTCTCCGCTACCGCGGCATCGGCTCAGAAGTTGGGCTTCCGTCGGGCTCGGAGCGCTTGATCTCCAGGCACACGATGGCTGGCAGCAGGTGCGGCAGCAGCCTGGCCCGGTGAGCGTGCCGAAAGAGCATTCCAGTCAAGCCGGCGCCTTCGGACCAAGGAAGAACGCCGGCTCGGGTGAGGTGCGGGTGAAGTGCCAGCAGGCTGGCACACAAGTCTCGACGGGCGGAGAAGAACATGGGCGGAAGCTTGTAGCGGCCGGTGCGAAGGAGTCTGCGGCGTGCCAGAAAGGTGACCCAGCGGGGGTATGCGTCGAAGTACATGACGGCATGCGGGAAGCGTTCCGCGCACATGGCGATCAGTTCGGTGACTTCGTTTCGGCGCAGGTACGGGACGAGGCCCTGGGCGCTGATGAGTACGTTCTCCTGTGGCGGCACGGATCGGGTCCACTGGATGCTGGTGGCGGAGCAGGCGACGGTCTGCTGTCTTTCACAGGAGCCCGGCAGCACCGTGTGTCGCCAGTTGAGGACTTGGGGAAAGTCCACGGTCAACCAGTGGGCCTGGCCGTTGTCCAACCGCCAGAACTGGGTGTCGATTCCCTCGCCCAGGTTGACCACAGTCGCCCGCGGGTGGCGGGAGAGGAAAGCGGACACCTGGGCGTCGAAGAGGCGGCGTCGCATGAGGAGGTATCTACTCATCAGCTTGGACGGCCGCCCGAACAGGTCGCGCGGGGGGAGAGGGCACCGGTCGAGGAGATCTGCGACAGCCGGTTCGTGGGCGTAGGTCTCGCCGCCCCGGGGGGCTGCGGCAAGGTGGTGGGCGACCCACCAGGCCGTGGTCGAGAGGGCCTGCGTGGAGGATGCTTCGCTGTCGCTGGTGGGATCTGAGGTCACGGGAACCTCCGGTGGGCGCAGCTGCCTGGGAGCGGGGAGCCTGTCCCCTTGTTGCAGCAGGGAAGCAGGATGCCGGAAATGCTGTGCACGGAGCCGTCGGTTGGAGCAGGTGTATGTACTCCCTAAATCAGGCAGGCAGAGCAGCGACCGCGAGACTCCGCCACGTGATCACCTCCCACTCGACCGGAGCGCGACATGCACCTTCCGCCACCTTCACTCAAGTGGCCGCGTCACACAGACGACGCCACCCTCCAGTGGTACCCGCGACTGCACGTTGATTTCACACCGCAGCTCACCAGACCGGTCCCTGGACCGGCTGCCACCCTCGATGGTGGCCGGTCGCATGGGGTCTGTCCAGTCAGTTCAGGTGTGCGACGCGGTCCGCTGTTGCACACCGGTGTTGCACCGTCGTCGGCCGGTGTTGCAGTCGATCGCACCCGAGCGACGACGGCGCCTGACGGGCCCTATCCAGTTCCGTGACGGTGAACTTTGACCGATTGCCACCTGGCCGTCTGGCGGTCTGGCGGTCTGGGTCAGTCGTGGTGGGCCATCGAAAAGAGCGCCCCGGCCGGCTGGGTCAGGTGACGGGCGAGCTGGTGGGCCTCCGCAGCGGCGGCGCGCAGATCCTCCGCAGCGGCGCGAGCGGCGGCGTCCGGGTCCTCCGCGGTGTCCATCCGGATGGCGCCCTCCCTCGCGCGCAGCTCCAGGACATCGGCCAGCTGCTCAAAGGTCTGCGGCAGCCGTTCGACGAGCTGCATCAGAGCCCTTGTCGTCTCATGGATCCGCGGCGCAGTGAGTGCCTCAGGCGCATCGAGGACGGCATGGTTGACCTGCTCCACCAGGTCACGGGCCTCGCGCGCGAGATCGGCGGGTACGGGCTGCTGTGAAGACACGGAAGGCTCCCTGGACAAATGGACGATGCCCGGCAGTGTCCCAGGCCATGGGTCCATGCTGAGTGGCAATCGGCCAGGGATCGCTGTCCCTGGACACCTCTCCCGTCCGTCGCCGGCGGACGACGGACCCCTGGCGGCGGTCCGCGGCCTTCAGTTTCGCGCTCGAGGAGGCGGGCCAGGGTGTCCAGCTCGCGGCGGGCCTTTCGCCCGGTCCCGTTGGGGCACGGCGGCACCTGCTTGGTCGCGACCGGGCTGCGAGGTGCTGTGTCTGGCGGCAGGCGTCGTACGGACGCGGCCCCGGATTGCCTGGCTGCCAGCTCTGCGCCGCTTGGATCTGCTCCTCGATGTCCACGCCCCCACCCCATGAGCGTGTATCTCCGGAGCCTTGGTGCCAAGGCCCGTGCTTTCGTAGGCGCCGCCGCAGGCCAGCGCCTACGAAAGCACGGATCGCCTTATCAGCTCCCGGACGCGAGGGGAATGGTTGCGTACGCCTCCCACTCGTACATACGCCGGTCGCGATGCAGGACGATGAGCTCCACGCTCTCCACCCGGGTCGAGGCCGGAGCGGCCTTGACCTTCGCCAGCACCTTGACTATGGGCGCCATGGGACCGTCGGCGCTGCTGTAGGCGATGGAAACGTACGGGGTCACCCGAGGTGGAGCAGAGCGGCAAGCGCCTTGACGGTCGTCGCGATGACGGCCGCCACGAGGGCACCCGCCGCTGCCTCCAGCGTCCGGGGGCGGTCCGTGCGGCGTGGCTGTGGACGTGAGCGGCGCTTGCGGTGGGACATGGCACTCCTTCGGGTTGTCTTCGCTCTCGCGCCCTCGCTCCCGTCTCAGGATCGCCGGCGCGAGGGCGTTCCGATATCACGCCGGTGACCCTGTCGTGGCCGGATCCGCGGTAGCCCAAAAGCTGGGCCCGATTCCGGTGTAAGTTCCAGGGCGTGATGAACCTGCAGACACCTCGCGAAGCTAAGGCGTCAAGCCGCGGCGGCAAGCTCGGTGGGGAAGGCGGTCTGCTCGTCGAACAGCACGCCGTTCTTGAGGCAGTGGTAGAGCTGCCCGATCATTCGGTTGAAGAGGTTCCGCTGAGCTGAGGCGTGCCAGTCTCCGTGCTCGTCGCGGCGGCGCCGGTAGTGGGCCATGGCACCTGGTGATGCCCGCAGGGAGGCGAAGGCCCAGAGGTAGCCGGCGTGGTTGAGGCGGTCGTTCTTCACCCACCGCCGGGTGATGCTCGACTTCTTCCCGGACGCGCGGGTGATGGGCGAGGCACCCGCGTATGCCTTCAGGCCGCGGGCGTCGGCGAACCGTGCCCGGTCGTCCCCGATCTCGGCGAGCACCCGGGCGCCGAGCTGGATGCCGAGACCGGGGAAGCTAGTGATCACTTCGGCGTCCGGGTGCTGAGGGAAAGCCTCCTCCACCGCCTCGGCGAGCTCATCGGCGGCGGTGCAGGCGGCGTTCAGCTGAATGAGGAGGGCGAGCATCTGCTTGCCGAGCGCATCCTCGACCAGAGGCGGCTGGTGAGCCCAGTCGGCGCGGAAGACCTCGCGGAGCCGCTCGGCCTCGGTCTCAATCCCGCGCTGGCGGCCGGCCCGCTTGAGCGCGGCCGCGATCTGTGTGCGCGTCAGCCGGGCGGCTCGGGCCGGCGTCGGGGCTGCCTTGAGGAGTTCGCGGGCCTCGGGGCGGCACAGGCCGTTCTTCCACGGCTCGAAAGCCGCCAGGGCGGCTGGGTAGTACTCCCGAAGGAGTGACCGGAGCTGGTTGGCGGCCTGCTGCCGGTTCCAGACCACATCCTGCTGAGCCCGGGCCAGGACGGCGATGGCGCGGGCCAGGTCGCTGTCGCCTGGCAGGGGCCGGTGGGCGTGCATATCGGTGCGGAGGACGTTTGCCAGGACAAAGGTGTCGCCGGGGTCGGACTTCTTGCGGCTGACGCTGTGCCGGTCGCGGTAGCGGGCGGCGGCCATCGGGTTGATGGCGAAGACCTTTCGCTTGCCGGTCCGCAGGACGGCGACGAGCAGGCCGCGGGATGTCTCGATCGCCACCGGGATCGGGTCGTCTTCGGCGTCGCCGTATTCAGCGAGCAGGTCCAGCAGGATCTTGTAGCCGGCCGCGTCGTCGGTGATGTGGCGCTTGGCCAGGAGCTGGCCTGAGTCGTCGACCAGGGCGACGTCGTGGCTTCGTTCGGCCCAGTCGATTCCGCAGTAGATCAAGTGTGCTCCTCCCCTTGAGCATGGGCTGTTTGCGCTGGTTACGAGCGCATGCGGGCCACGCAGCGACCTAATTCCAGGCCTCGGCGCCAGGGCCGGGCCGCCACCTCGCTAGCCGTTCGTGGCACCAGCGCGCCACGCGGGCCTCGGTCTATGCGGGAGCTCGGAAGAGGCTCAGGCGTAACAAGAGGTCACCACGCGGCGGGCTCGCACCACGAAGATCAACGAATAACCACGGCATCAGTGGTGGCGGCCACGAAGACGCCGAACGCCGCCGCTCTGCAGGGAGGCCTTGACGGCCATGTCAGCGAGAGGCATCCGCCCGGCGCCCACGCGACCGCCACCACCACGAGGACCGACCGCACGGTCTAACCAGAGGCCTCGCGAGCCCCGCTCCAAAAAGGCGTGACGGCCCTCACCACTCGAACGACCGGATGTTACCCACCTGGCTCCACGCGGCCGCTACCAACGAATTAGGTCAGCGAGGTTGAGCCGGGGACGGCCGAGGATCTCGTGCGCGATGCCAAGGCTTTCGGCGTGGAAGACGCCAGCACCCGCATGATCACCGACTGGATCGAAGTCGGTCTGCTCGAATCGCCCGGCTTCCGCAAGAGCACCCAGCGCGGCCGCGATCCTGGTATGTTCCCAGCCCACCAGCGCAGCCTGTTTTACGAACTTCTCAAGGCTCGCCAGCGCTCACCGCTCAAGCGGGTCCCTCACCACACCATGATCCCGATCGTCCTGCTGATCTGGCTGACCAGCGACGACATCGTGCTCGAAGAGCAGGCCGTCCGCGCCCTACACACTCACGCGCGGGCCAGATCACCATCACCGACCAGAAAACAGCGGAACAGTCACATGATCTGTCTATTTGGTTGAGGGGCTGGCCCGCTTTCGACTCCTCAGCAACCGAAGCAGACCAGAGCCTGACCCCGCTCACTCACCGTAGAAGCACAACGGCTTCTGAGGGGCACGCGGTCTCACCA
>NZ_JAGGOL010000051.1 GCF_018614525.1 Streptomyces sp. ISL-11 | reverse complement strand
GCCCCGACCGGCGGCCGCCGCGCCCGCCGCGCGCTCGCCGAGGAGCCGGGAGCCGCGCCGCAGGGCACCGCCCCGCAGGGCGACATGGCGCGGCCCATCAGCGTGCGTCCGCTCGGGCAGGGACCCGGCGCGGGTGACACCCCGCCGGGTGGGACCGTCGTCGGATCGGGGCGTCGGCGCAAGCTCGGCAACCCCGCCGAGGGCGAGCGGGAGGCCCGTACCACCGCACCCTCCGCCGCCCGCCCCCAGCCACTCGGCGGAAACGGAAACGGAACGGGAGCCGGAACCGGAAGCGGCAACGCCGGCGGAAACCCCAGCGGCAGCGCACCCGCACCCCACCCCGAGGGCCGCGCGTTCGCCATAAGCGCGCCGGACGAGGGTTCCGAGGGCCCCGAGCCGCTCGACGGGCCGAACGGCGCCGTCGAGGTCAACGCCCCCCGCCCGCCGATGGACGACGAGCTGCCGCCGGAGCCGCTGGACAACCCGCGCCGGCTGCTCGTCTGGCCGGCGCCGGACGACTCGACGCGCCAGGCGCTGACCGAGCGCGGCTACCGCCCGGTGATCGTTCACTCGCGCGAAGAGGTCGACGCGCAGGTCGCGGCGTACCCGGCGGCGCTGTTCGTCGACCCGCTGACCGGTCCGATCACCCGTACCGCGCTCCAGTCGCTGCGCGAGGCGGCGGTCGTGGCGAAGGTCCCGGTGCTGGTGACGGCGGGGCTGGGGCAGGCGACGCGGGAGGCCGCGTACGGTGCCGACCCGGCCGTCCTGCTGAAGGCGCTCGCACCGCGCGACAGCGAGATGCACCCGCCCCGCGTGCTGCTCATCGAGGAGCACGAGCCGATCGCGGACGCGATGACGGCGACGCTGGAGCGGCGCGGCATGCAGGTGGCGCACGCGGCGACGGACGGGGAGGCGGTGGAGCTCGCGGAGCGGCTGCGCCCGAACCTCGTGGTGATGGACCTGATGCAGGTGCGACGGCGCCGCGCCGGCATCGTGGACTGGCTGCGCGCGGGCGGCCTGCTGGCCCGTACGCCGCTGGTCGTCTACACCTCCGCCGGTCTGGACCCGGCGCAGCTGCCCGGTCTGGTGTCCGGGGAGACGGTCCTCTTCCTCGCGGAGCGTTCGACGAGCGCCGAGGTGCAGGGCCGGATCGTGGACCTGCTGGCGAAGATCGGCACGAACTGAGGACCGTTGCCGGCTGAGCTCAGCCGAATCAAGCCCGTCCGGCGTTTGAGGACGCGCCCGCAGGGCGCCCGCCGCCGCAGGCGGCAAAGACGGCCCGCAGCCGAGGATCCGCCGGCCACCGCCTACCCGGTCGGCGTCAGCTCATAGTGCAGCGTCCGGTAGCGACGCGCCCGGTGGACGACCGGGACCAGGACGCCGTGCAGGACCGGATGCTTCCGGGCCATCAGCCGTGCCGCGTGGTGCGCCTCCTCGCCGTCGAGGAGGCGGGCGCGGCCGGTGATCGCGGGCCCGGTCGGGGCGCCGCGCACGGTGGAGGGCGCGACGGTCACCTCGGGTTCGCGGCGCAGCCGCTTGGCCTTCCAGGAGGCGTCGTACGTGCGGAAGTACGCACGGTCGCCCTCGACGGCGAGGTTGACCGGGGTTCCGACGGGCGTGCCGTCGCGCCTGAAGGTGGTCAGCAGCACGGTCTTCTGCTCCACGAAGGGCGCGAGCGTCACCGCGGCCGTCCGGCTGTCGAGAGGGTCGCTCATGGGAACCTCCTCCGTCCGCTCCTACTGGCGACGGTAGCGCGGCCGGGGCCGCCCGCGGGGCCGGTCAGCGCGGGGCGTCGCCGTCGCGTCCGGTGAGACGGCGTGCGGCGGTACGGACGGACTCGCGCAGCCGTGCCGCGTCGGCGTCCGTTTCGCCCACGAGCAGGCGGCGGAACTGCGGCACGGCGGAGGGCCAGCCGGCGAGCGCGCTGATCATGAAGACGAGGTCCTGCGGCGGGAGCCGCCGGTCGACCGTGCCCTTTTCCTGGGCGGCGGCGAAGGCGTCGGTCTTGGCCTTGTAGTTGGCCTGCCGCTCGCTCTCGTAGGGGATCTCGGCGGTGCCGTACTCCAGCCCCTCCCACAACAGCAGGCGCAGGAGTTCCGGGTGGGAGCGGTGGTACTCCATGAGGCGGTCGACGTAGCCGTCGGGGTCGTCGGCGTCGACGGGGTTGGCGACGGCGAGGTCGAGCAGGGCGCGCTGGAGGACCTGCGCGAAGAGCTCCGCCTTGTCGCCGAAATAGGCGTAGATGAGCTGCTTGTTGGCCTTGGCCTCGCGGGCGATGCGGTCGATGCGCGCGCCGGCGATCCCGTGCGCGGCGAACTCGGCGGTCGCCGCCGCGAAGATGCGCGCCTTGGTGGCCTCGGGGTCCCTCACAACTGCCATGCGCAAAGAGTAACCAACTATTTGGTTGACAACTGATCAACGTGCCCGACACACTCACAACCAACCAGTTGGTTGCAACATAGGGGGACCCCCACATGCCGACACCCGCACCGGACGCCACCACGCGCCCCGCGCCCACCGCCGACCCCGCCGACCCCGCCGCTGACGTCTCGGCGGCGCGCCCCGCGCGCACCCCGCGCCCCGCCGTCCTGCTCTCCGTCATCGCCCTGTGCACGGCCGTCACCGCCGCGAACATCTACCTCGCCGCTCCCCTCCTCAGCCTCATCGCCGAGGACTTCGGCGCCACGCCGTCCGCCGCCGGCTGGATCGCCTCCATAGCCCAGCTCGGCTACGCGATCGGCCTGCTCGTCTTCGCGCCGCTGGGCGACACCGCCGACCGCCGCCGGCTCGTCGGCGCGCTGTCCACCGTCGCCGGCGTCGCCCTGGTCGCCGCCGCGTTCGCGCCCGGCCTGCCCGCGCTCGCGGCCGCCGTCCTGGTGGCCTGCGCCGCCACGGTCGTACCGCAGTTGCTCGTACCGCTCGTCGCCGAGCGCGCGCCCGCCGACCGGCGCGGCCGGCACGTGGCGGCGGTCGTCTCCGGCCTGTTCACCGGCATCGTCGCCGCCCGCGTCCTCGGCAGCCTCGCCGGGCAGGCGTACGGCTGGCGCGCCGTCTTCCTCGGCGGCGCCGCGCTGACCGTGGCCGTCGGCCTGCTGACCGCCGTCATGCTGCCCGCCGAGACCCGCCCGCGCGGCCGCTCCAACCCGCTCAGGAACATCGCCGGTCTGCCCAAGCTCCTCGCCTCCTCCGCGGACCTGCGGGCCGCGTGCCTGCGCCAGGGCGGCCTGTTCGGCGCCTGGAGCGCCCTGTGGACGACGCTCGCGCTGCTGCTGACGGCGGACGCACCGTTCCACCTCTCCACGGGCACGGCCGGCCTCTTCGGCCTGTTCGGCCTCGTCTCGACCGCGGTCGCCCCCATTTCGGGCGGCCTGATCGACCGCTTCGGCGCGCACCGCGTCGTGACGTCCGGATACGTGCTGGCGGCCGCGTCCCTGCCGCTGTTCTGGCTGGGTGGCCGACAGCTGTGGGCCCTGTGCGCGGGTGCGGTGCTGATCCACGCCGGCCTCATGGCGGCCCAGGTCGCCAACCAGACCCGCGCGCTCGGCGCCACGTCCAAGCCGGCCGCCGCCAACACCGCGTACGTCGTCGCCGCGTTCTTCGGCGGCTCGATCGCCTCGGCCCTGGCGGGCCCGGCCTTCGACCACTGGGGCTGGAACGGCGTCTGCGCGATCGCGGCGGCGTGGACGGTGATCGGCTGGGTCGGCGGCGCGCTGGGCGGACGCACGGCGCGCGCGTGAAGCTCGGCGGTGTCCTCAATCGCCGGACGGCCTGAAGTCAGCTGAGCTCAGCCACTTTCAGCCCGTCCGGCGATTGAGGACGCGCCCGCAGGGCGCCCGCCGCCGCAGGCGGCAAAGACGGCTCGCCCCGCCGCAGGCGGCCACGCGGCAAAGCCGGCCCGCAGCCGAAGACCCACCGGACACGGCTCAGCCGTGCAAGGCCCCGGCCACGACAACCGCTTCGGAGCCCTCGCGACGCATCCGCTCGACCCCCCAGGCGCCGAGCGGCCCGAGCGCTTGATTGAGCGTGCGCCCGTGCTCGGTCAGGGAGTACTCCACCCGCGGAGGCACCTCGGCATAGACCTCCCGGTGCACGAGGCCGTCCACCTCCATCTCACGCAGGTGCTGCGTCAGCATCTTCTCGCTCACTCCCGGCAGACCGCGACGGAGCTCAGCGAAGCGGCGTACGCGATGGGCATCGAGTTCCCAGAGGATCAGTCCCTTCCACTTGCCGCTCACCACGTCGAGCGCAGCGTCGATCCCACAGATGTAAGGCCCGCATCTCGGCGCCTTGGCCATCACTGATCCCCTTACAAAAAGGTAAGTACCGCAGAAAATAGTGGGTACTTCCGATGGTAGTGGCGCTCTCCGAGCATGGAGGGGTGAACGAACAACAGAACCGCACCACCAGGCAGAACAGCGCTGTCACCGTGATCGGGCTCGGCCCGATGGGCCAGGCGATGACACGCACACTCCTCACCGCCGGCCACCCCGTCACCGTCTGGAACCGCACCGCCAGTCGGGCCGACGGCGTCGTCACCGATGGAGCAACGCTCGCGGCGACACCCGGCGAGGCGGTCGAAGCGAGCGACCTCGTGATCCTCAGCCTCACCGACTACCAGGCGATGTACGACGTCCTCGGCAGCGCCACCGAATCGCTCGCCGGCCGGACGCTGGTCAACCTGAGCTCCGACACTCCCGACCGCACACGCGAGGCAGCAGCCTGGGCAGCGGGCCACGACGCCATCTTCCTCACCGGAGGTGTCATGGTCCCCGCGCCGATGGTCGGCACGGAGGCAGCCTATGTCTACTACAGCGGCCGCGCCGAGGCGCTGGAAAACCACCTGGCGACGTTGACACTGCTCGGAACACCGAAGCACCTCGGCGCGGACCCGGGCCTCGCCCAGATGATGTACCAAGCCCAACTCACGGTGTTCCTCACCACCTTGTCCGGACTGATGCACGCCACCGCGATGCTGGGCACCGCAGGAATGAAGGCTCAGGAAGCGCTGCCGGAGTTGCTCTCCGCCGCCGACTCGATCGGCGCCATCCTGAGGGCCGGTGAAGAGAACCCCGGCGCCGCGCTTGATGCCGGAGAGCATCCCGGCGACCTCAGCACGGTCACCATGATGGGTGCGACGTCCGACCACATCGTCGAGACCAGCACCTCACTCGGCCTCGACCTCGCGCTCCCACTGGCCGTGCAGGACCACTATCGGCGCGCGATCAAGGACGGACATGGCAGCGACAACTGGACTCGCATCATCGACAGCATCCGAGGACCGCGCTGACCAAACGCGGGACCGATGAACACACGCCCAGCCGCGACGACGTAGACGTGGCACGCACGTGAGTGCGTGGCCGGTTCCGCGCTCCTGACCTCCCGTCGGGTGACCGGATACCGTCGGCCTCGGTACCTCCTGTGACACCGGATCCGTACCGGTCCGTACGAGGAGAGCGAGGCAGACGGTAATGAGCCACGAACACGCCACGGACGCCGCCGAGGCGGCCCGCCGTTACTACGACACCCGCGATGTCGACGCCTTCTACAACGCCCTCTGGGGCGGCGAGGACATCCACACCGGGGTGTACGCCCACGAAGGCGAGCCGGTCGCGGACGCCTCCCGCCGGACGGTCGACCGGGTGGCCGCCAAGGCCGCCGGCCGCCTGGGCCCCGGGAGCACCGTGCTCGACCTGGGCTCCGGCTACGGCGGGCCCGCGCGCCGGCTGGCCGGGAGCTTCGGCTGCCGGGTCGTCGCACTGAACATCAGCGGCACCCAGAACGAACGCCACCGCAAGACGAACGAGGAGCGCGGCCTGGACGCGCTCATCGACGTCGTCACCGGCTCCTTCGAGGACATTCCCTACCCGGACGCCCACTTCGACGTCGTCTGGTCACAGGAAGCCTTCTGCCACAGCGGCGACCGGGAGCGCGTCATCGGCGAGGCGGTACGGGTCCTCAAGCCCGAGGGGGACCTGCTGTTCACCGACCTGATGTCGGCCGACGACGATCCGCCCGCCGCCCTGCGCGCGGCCGTGGCCCGCCTGGACGTGGAGGCCCTGGCCACGCCCGCCTTCTACCGGGAACGGCTGGCCGGCCTGGGCCTCGCCCAGGTCGATTTCGACGACCTCAGCGAGCACCTGCTCCCCCACTACCTCGGCCTGATCGAGGAGACGGCCCGCCGGGCGGCGGACCTCCACGACGTCATCAGCCCGGCGTACCTGGACCGCCTCCTGGAGAACCTCCCTCTATGGGCGGACGCGTCCCGCACGGGTCACCTGCGGTGGGGCATCTTCCACGCGCGGCGGTGACGTCCGGCGGGGGCGGGGCTCAGCCCGCCGCTAAGTGCGCTGCCATCGGGGAGGCGCGCCGACTTCCGGTATTCCTACTCGTTTGACAAAATAGGGCCATGTCCGAGACGACGTACAGCATCGGCGAAGGCCCTGCGACCCGCGTCAGTCTGTCGCTGCCCGAAGGGACCGCCGAGGCGATCCGCGCCCGGGTGGGCAAGCGCGAGTTCTCCGCCTTCATCACCGCGGCCGTCGAACGGGAGCTGCGCGGCCAGATCCTGGACGAGTACCTCGCCGACTACGAGCGCCGCAAAGGCCCCCTCTCGGTGGAGGCCCAGGAGCAGGCGCGTCAGGTATTCGACGAGGTCTTCGCCGAAGGGGATCAGTGGCCCGCCGCAAGCTGACCCACGAGGGAACGCTGGTCCTCGACAGCGAGGGGTTCTCCAAGCTCCTCGGCGACGACGAACCAGTGGTCGCGCTCGTCGCGGAGGCCCGCTCACGCGGCATGGAGGTGGTGATCTGCGCGCTCACCATCATCGAGGCCGTGCACGCCCGCACGAACAGGAGCCGACTCGGCTGGGTCCTTTCCGGTCTCCGCGTCGTCGCCGTCGGCGACGAGGAGGCGAAGGCCGCCTCGTCGCTGCTGACGGCCGTTGGGCTGCACGGGCACAAATACGCCATCGACGCGGCCGTCGCCGAGATCGCCCTCCGGCAGCAGCGCCCTGTCGTCATGCTGACGTCCGATGTCGGCGACATGACCAAGCTCTGTGGAGACCGGGTCCGACTCGTCGCGGCGTGAGGGCCCGTGCGGTGTACGAACCCGGGGGGCGCGGTCTGTCCGGAAGGCGACGCGCCCCCGCCCGTACCCGCCGCCGCTACGCGACCACCGTGACGGCCAGCTCCCCGTCCGCGTACTGCCGCCGCAGGACCTTCTTGTCGAACTTGCCCACCGACGTCTTCGGCACCGACGCGACCAGCGCCCACCGCTCCGGCAGCTGCCAGCGGGCGACCCGCTCGGCCAGGAACGCCTTCAGCGCCGGATAGTCGCAGGTCACGCCGACCTTCAGGACCACCGCCGCCAGCGGCCGCTCGCCCCACTTCTCGTCCGGCACGGCCACGACGGCCGCCTCGGCGATGTCCGGGTGAGCCATCAAATGGTTCTCCAGCTCAACCGAGGAGATCCACTCGCCACCCGACTTGATGACGTCCTTCGACCGGTCCGTCAGCTTCAGGAAGCCGTTCGGGAAGATCGCGCCGACGTCGCCCGTCCGCAGCCAGCCGTCCTCCGTGAACTTGTCCTCCGGGCGCTCGTGTTCGGCACCCGCACCGCCGTAGTACGCGGCCGTGATCCACGGCCCCCGCACCTCAAGCTCGCCGGTCGACTCGCCGTCCCACGGCTGGATGCCGCCGTCGGGCGCGGCCAGCCGCAGCTCCACACCGGCCGGCGGCCGGCCCTGGAGGATGCGGTACGGCCACGCCTCGTCGCCCGTCATCCCCAGCGGCGGGAACGCCATCGAGCCCAGCGGCGACGTCTCCGTCATGCCCCACGCCTGTACGAGCGTCACGCCGTGCCGCTTCTCCAGGTCCCGCATCAGCGCCGGCGGGCATGCCGAGCCCCCGACGATCACGGTCCGGAAGGACGACATGTCACGCGGCTTCGCGTCGAGTTCGGCGAGCAGCCCCGCCCAGATCGTCGGAACGCCACCGCTGACCGTCGGCTTCTCCGCCTCGATCATGTCGGCGAGCGGCGCCGGCTGGAGGAACCGGTCGGGCATCAGCATCGACGTCCCCGCCATGAAGCACGCGAACGGCAGGCCCCAGGCGTTGACGTGGAACATCGGCACGACCGGCAGGCACGTGTCGGCCGGGGTCAGCCCGAACGACGCCGCCGCGTTGACCTCCATGGCGTGCAGATACACCGAACGGTGGCTGTACGCCACGCCCTTGGGGTCACCCGTCGTCCCGGAGGTGTAGCAGAGGGCGGCGGCCTCGCGCTCGTCCAGCTCGGGCCAGTCGAAGTGGTCGCCGGGACGGCCCGCGAGCAGCTCCTCGTACTCGTGCACGGTCGGTCGACATCCCTGGAGTACGGACCTGTCGCCCGGCCCCGAGACGACGACGTGCTCGACGGTGCCGAGGTGCGGCAGCAGCGGTGCCAGCAGCGGCAGCAGCGAACCGCTGACGATGATCACTCGGTCCGCGGCGTGGTTGACGATGTACGCGATCTGCTCGGGAGGCAGACGCAGGTTCAGGGTGTGCAGGACGGCGCCCATGGAGGGGATCGCGAGGTACGCCTCCATGTGATCGCTGTTGTTCCACATGAGCGTTCCGACGCGCTGGTCGCCTATGACACCGAGCTCGTCCCGCAGCGCGTGCGCCAGTTGCGTGGTCCGCTCGCCGATCTCGCGGAAGCTGCGCCTCAGCGGCTCGCCGTCCCCGGTCCAGGTCGTCACCTTCGCGTCCCCGTGCACGAGCGCACCGTGGAGGAGCATGCGGGTAACGGTCAGCGGTACGTCCTGCATCGTGCTCAGCACCGAGGGGCCTCCCATATCTACGCGCCGCGTTGCGCGAGGTTCCCTGCGATTCTGCTTACGTTCCCCTCGGTAAGTCACTACCCTGCGAGCACGTTTTCGCTTGCCGCTCAGGGGGCGAGCTTGCCGCCCTTGACGGCGGCGAGGAACGCACTCCAGGCGGCGGACGGGAAGATCACGGCGCGGGCGTGGGGTCGCTTGCTGTCGCGGACGGGGACGATGCCGCCGGGTATGTTGTCGGCGATTTCCAGGCAATCCTCCTGGGTGTCGCTATACGTCGACTTACGCCAACTGAGGCTGCTCAGATCAGCTCGTACGGTTCGCATGCTTCGAGATCCTCCATCGCTCGTTCAATCCATCTGATGGATGCGGCTGGCGGGAGCGCTGCGGCGTGCACGAGATCGTACCGATGAGAATGCCGAGCCACGGCCCTGCGCTCCTTCACCATGCTGGTCAAGGTGCCGCCTTCCAGGTAGACCACGTTCGGGGCTGCGCCAAAGGACAACACTGTTACCGATCCGCCCATGGCGGCGTGGCCGCCGGCCGCGAACGGTAGAACCTGTACTTCGACATTGGCAGCCTCTGACGCCTTCAGCAGACAGGCCAACTGTTCACGCATTACGGCAACTCCACCGACTGGGCGCCGAAGTACCGCCTCATCCAGCACGACCCAGAGCAGTGGCGGATCCTCCTTCTCAAGGACGCTCTTCCGAGCGAGCCGTGCCGCGACCTTCTCCTCGATTTCCTCCGCAGCACACCATGGAAGAGCCTGACGCATCACCTCACGCGCATACGCTTCGGTCTGCAACAGACCAGGAACGGAGCACGCCAGGTACTTGTGCATGGCGACGGCCCTGGCTTCGTACTCCTTGTACTTGCGAAACGCCTCGGTGGGCGGGAACTGCTTTGCGTACTCCCACAGGTCGGTAAGGTCTCCGTCCGCGCCGAGTACCGCGTCAAGCCGCTCGGAAATGTCCTTGGGCGGCGATTCCTTGCCCAGTTCGAACTGTGCGATTCGGTTGTGCGCGATGGGAATCTTGTCGCCCAACTCACGCTGCGTCCAACCCGCTCGTAGGCGGAGCTTGCGTAACTTCACCCCGTACAGAGCCGCCAGCGACGTGGAAGGGTCGAGTTCCTTCGGTGGAGGCATCGTTGATCCCCTGTTTTCGCGTCGATACGCCGAAAGCCGTTACCCCTGGTCAGCGTACTCCGCAGGAGCCAGGCTCGTCACCGCATCGACACACACAGTGAGGAGCCAGCGGTGAGCACCCGCGCCGTGATCAAGCACATGTACTGGACGGTCCAGCCCGACGAGGAGCCGGACGCCAGGATTCGCACGTACGCGCAGGAGTGCGACCTGTGTGGGGAGGGCTCACCCCGCACCGCGGACCCGACGCCGACCATCGACTGGGTCCTCCGGCACGCCGGCGCGCACCCGTCGCACCGCTCGTACACCGAGATCATCAAGCGCGGCTGGCGCGCGGTGATGGACAGCCCGGGGGTGCGGTCGTGATCACCTCGCGAGGCGCGGCCGGAGAAATGGGAGCGGATCGGTCATCGAGATATCGTGGTGTGTCGGAGTGTCTGGCGAGAGAGGCGGCTCATGGCCGAAGCGGCGGGATCAGGTTCGGGTGATCTGATCGAGGTGTTCAAGGCCCTTGGCAACCCTGCCCGTTTGCAGATCATGCGGTGGCTGAAGGATCCCGACGCGCACTTCTGCGAGTACGAGCCGATCGCGGACCGTCAGACGGTCGGCGTGTGCGTCACGCACATCCAAGCGAAGTCGGGGCTCGCCCAGTCGACCGTCTCCAGCTACATGAGCACGCTCGAACGGGCGGGGCTCGTGCATCCCACCCGGGTGGGCAAGTGGACCCACTACCGGCGCGATGAAGAGCGGCTGGCACAGGTGGCACGAGCGATCGACACCACGATCTGAAAACCAATTGACGCATCGCAATACGTCGATATGATCGCCTCATGTCGACCTTCGATGCTGCTCCCATCGCGCTGATCGTCCACGCTCACCCCGAGCCCCAGTCGTTCACCACGGCCCAGATGACCACTGCGGCTCAGGCCCTGCGGGAGGCCGGGTACCGGGTCGACATCCTCGATCTCTACTCCGACGCATGGGCGCCGGTCCTCGCCCGTGAGGAGTACGCGCCGGGGGAAGGGCACTTCAAGCCGCAGGTCGAGCAGCGGCGCGCGGTCAAGGACGGGACGCTCGATGCGGCCGTCAAGGCCCATCTCGATCGACTGCTCGCCGCTGATCTGCTCGTACTGTCCTTCCCGCTGTGGTGGTTCTCGCTGCCCGCCATCCTCAAGGGATGGGTGGACCGGGTCTTCGTGATGGGCGGGGTCTTCGGCGGGGACTACGGAGTCTTCGGCGACGCGGCGCTCGTCGGGAAGCGCGCGATGCTGCTGTTCACGACCGGCGGGTCCAGTGAGTCGTTCCGCCCCGGTGGCACCTTCGGCTCGATGGACGACTTCCTGTACCACATCCACCGCGGAATGCTGGAGTTCGTCGGATTCCAGGCACTCGACCCCGTGGTCACCCATGGGCCTGTCCGCATGACCGACCAGGAACGATCGGCGGCGCTGGACGCGGTCAGAGACGCTGTCGCCCTCATCGCGGCGGATTCGCGGACCACTGTTCGTTGACCTCGACGCCGACGAAAGCCAGGAAGCTCAAACGAAATTCGTTCACCGTCGACTGCCGGCACGACCCGGTTTTCGGCCCATTCCGATGCGCTCCCTGGCCTGCAGAAACGGTTGTCATGCGGTTTTCGGCCGCGGTCGAGGGGTTCCCGGGTGAGGGTGTGGCGGGAGGGCCCCATCGGCCCTCCTGGCCTGCCCGTTCGCCAGGCGCCCCTAGGCGATGAGCCGTCGGGTCTCATCTCGCTTGTTTCCTGCGGATGGCTCGATGGGGTCGATGTGGCCGGGATGGGAATCGGCATACCTTTTGAACACGGCAAGGAGAAACACCGCAGAGTGATATCCGGATTATCGGACGTTCTCGAATGTTCGCACCGGTGTTCTCGACTTCGCATGTGCCCAAGCTGTTCGTTCGCCACGCACTGGCTCGGTAGGAAACTCACCGCACACGACCAGCAGGAGTTCTCTGGTGACACAGCCATACGCGCCGCAGCCCCAGCCCGGACCGTACGGGAACCCCCAGCCCCAGCCTGGCCCCTGGGGCTACTACCCGCCCCAGCCCGGGCCCTACGGGTACTACCAGCCCCAGCCCCAGCCGGGCCCGTACGGGTATTACTACCCGCCTCAGCCCCAGCCTGACCCGGAGAAGGAATACCCGCAGCTCACCGCGGCGACCGTGAAGGGCACCGTGCTCGGGCAGGCGCAGGCCCAGGTCAGCGCGAAGCTCATCGACAACGACGGCCAGCCCATCAAGGGACAGCCGATCACCTTCACGCTCACTGACGGCCGGCAGGTCGGCACGGCGGTCACGGACGCCACCGGGGTCGCGCACCTCGACAGCGGCTCGAACCTTCTCGACCCCTTGCTGTGGATCCACGCGCTCAGCTCCGGCTACGAGGTCCACTTCCAGGGCAACAAGCGGTACATGCCCGCGAACGCCCACGGCAAGATCGAGCCCGGCATCAACTGAACTCGGCGAGTGACACACATCCGCGCACCGGCCTCCTGGGGGCCGCTTCCCCCGGGAGCGGAGAGGCTGGTGCCCGGTTACGGACGGGACGTCAGGTCGCCGGGGCGAGGCGGGCGTAGGAGATCAGGTCACGTTCCGAGCCTGCGACAGCGGCCGGCACGACCCCGTCACCCCTCGTACGGATTGAGCGCATCGGCAGGCAGGTGTTCCACCCGTACCCGCTGCCCGAGGCCGTACTTCTCCGCCAGTTCCAGCAGCACGTCGAGGATCGCGTGGTCCTCCAGCGCGTAGCCGGTCGAGTCGAACACGGTCCACCGGCCCTGATGCGCCACCGCCTCGGCGGGCGACGCCAGCAGGGTCGGCAGGTCCGGGCCGATCTCCGCCGGCTTCAGCTGCTGGCACTCACCCTCCCTGCGCGCCTGTTCGAGGTGATCGGGGACGACCAGCGCGGAGCGCAGCACCTCCACCGGCAGCTCGGTCTTGCCGGGCAGGTCGGCGCCGATGGCGTTGAAGTGGACGTGCGGCCGGAGGTGGGTTCCGTCGAGCGCCGGACCGGCGCCGACACCGACCGAGGTGGCCGTGCAGATGATGTCCGCGGACTCCTCGATCTGCCGCACGGTGGCCACGCGGATGTCCAGGCCCAGGAAGGCGGCCCGTTCGGCGAGGCTGGTGCCGCGCGCCGGGTCGATGTCGTGCACGAGGACATCACGCAGCCGGAACGCCCGGGACACGGCGTGGAGTTGCGTGATGGCCTGCGCGCCCGCGCCGATCAGGCCCAGGGTGGCACTGTCCGGGTGCGCGAGCAGCCGGCTGGCCACGGCGGAGGCCGCACCCGTGCGGATCGCGGTCGGCAGGACGCCGTCGCAGACCGCCACCAGGTGGCCGGTCTCGTCGTCGAAGCGCGTCAGGGTCGCGAGGATGGTCGGCAGACCCCTGGCGGACGGGTTCGTCGGCGTGTAGCCGACCGTCTTCACGGTCAGGCAGCGGCCGGACTCGTGGTGCGGCATCCACTCCAGGACACCGGTCTCCTGCGGACAGCGCCGCACGCCCGCCCGTGAGGGGGTCGCGGTGCGGCTGTGGTGGGCGAGCACGAGCGCTTCGTGCAGTCGCTCGATCACCAGGTCCATGAACGCGTGGCGGCCGTGGGCGTCAAGGATCTCGTTCAGGTCGTCCTGCGTCAGCAGGAGGGTTTCGGGTCGCATACGGCGCTTCTCCTGCCAGGGTGGGCTGTGATGCCGACCGTGCGGTTACACCTGCGGGTGCGGGCAGTGCGCTGTGCCGCGCCGCGCCTCAGCGAGCGGCGCACAATAAGCAAAAGTATCTTTGGTGAGCAAACGCGGCAATTCGGCCCAGGTGGCCGCCGACCTGATCCCCTCCCCGCTTGCGAGGAAGTCATGACGACCGTCAGGGACCTGCCCGAGCTGGACCAGCACCGCGAACGCAATACCGACGAGGCCGCCGTCGAGGCGGTGCGGACCCGGATGGCCGAATCCGGCGTGGAATATGTGTACTACCAAACGGTGACGGTCACGGGCCGGGTCATCGGCAAGGTGGTACCCGCGCGGCACCTGGCCCGCAACGTCGAACACGGCGTGCAGATGCACCGCACCGTGCTGGCGGACCTGCAGACCGACCGGCACGGCACGCTCCTCGGCGGAGGGTGCGGAGCCGCCGAATTCACAGCGATGCCGGACCTGGACACGTTCGCCGTGCTGCCCTGGGACACCCGGATGGGCCGGTTCTTCTGCCGCCTGTACGAATCCGCCCACACCGCCGGAGACATCGGCGGCCGCGCCCTGGGCACCGACGCGCGCGGCAATCTGCACCAGGTCCACGCCGCGTTCACCGAGCGGACGGGCCTGGAACTGCGCACCGGCTGCGAACCCGAACTCTCCTGGAGCGGCCCCGGCCTGGAACCCCGGCCCCGCCCGCACACCAGCCCCGCCTACCACGTCGATCACCTTGAGCGGTACCGGCCGATCTACCAGAAGGTGATCGCCTACGGGCAGGCCCTCGGCCTCGACATGATCGAGGGCGACTACGAGGACCCCGGCCAGCTCGAACTGAACTGGATGTACGACCACGCCGACCGCACCGCCGACAGGCTCGTCGTCCACCGGCAGATCTGCCGCCAGGTCGCCCGCGAACTCGGCGTCACCGTCAGCTTCATGCCCAAGCCCGCCAATGACCGTAAAGGCAACGGCTGTCACCACAACCTCAGCCTCTGGCGGGGCGAGGAGAACGTACTCGCCGACCCGGGAACGCGACAGCTGCACCTGACCGACATCGGCCGGCACGCCATCGGCGGAATCCTCGCCCACACCACCGCCATGACCGCCGTCATGGGCCCCACGGTCAACTCCTACAAACGCTATTGGCACGCCAGTCAATTCGCGCCCACGCATGCCAACTGGGGTATGGACAACAAGACGTGCAGCGTGCGCCTTTCGGCGAACGGCCGCCTGGAGTTCAAACTGCCGGACGCGATGGTCAATCCGTACCTGTCGCACGCGGTGCTCCTCGCCGCCATCGAGGACGGCATCAAGAACCGCACCGACCCCGGCCCCGCCCACGAGGGCGCCGGCTACGCCGAGGCCGCGTCTCCGGCTGCCGCGCTGCCCATGACCTTGGGCGAGGCCGTGGCGGAGTTCGTCGCCGACCCGGTCGTCACCGGCGCGCTGGGCCCGGAACTCACCGACCTCTTCCAGGTCCTCAAGGCGGACGAATGGGCCCGCTTCTGCGGTTCGGTGACCGACTGGGAACACGCGATGTACGCCGAGGAGGGCTGCTGAGCGGGCGGCTGCGGGCCGTGTCGTGCGCACCACCGCTGCGCGGTGGCGTCCTCAATCGCCGGACGGGCTGAAAGCGGCTGGGCTCAGCCGAAAATCAAGCCAGTCCGGCGCTTGAGGACGCGCCCGCAGGGCGCCCGCCGCCGCAGGCGGCAAAGACGGCCCGCCCCGCCGCAGGCGGCCACGCGGCAAGGACGGCCCGCAGCCGAAGATCCGCCGGACACGGCCTACGGCATGCGCCGGGCCCGTTCCACCAAGGCGCGGGCCGCCGGGCTCATGGGTCCGTCCTCGCGCCACGCCAGCGCGAGCCCCCCACGCAGCGCCGGTTCGTCGATCATCAGCGTGTGCAGGTCCGCCCTCGACCGGGCCAGGCCCTCCGGAATGATCGCGGCGCCCAGCCCTCGCGCGGCCAGCTTCGCCAGCACCACCGGGCTGCCGGCCTCGAAGGCGACGCGCGGGGCGAACCCGGCGGCCGCGCAGGCATCGTCGAAGATCGACCGGATTCCCGTCCCCTGCGGGAGGCTGATCAGTACCTGGTCGCGCAGGGCGGCGAGCGGGATCGTCGTCCCGGCGGCGAGCTCGTCGTCCAGGCCGACGGCCGCCACGATCCGCTCCTCGATGATCGAGTGGATCGCGAGGCCCGGTGGCAGCGTCTCACCGAACGCGATGATCGCCGCGTCCAGCCGTCCGGACCGCAACGCCTCGATGAGCTCGTGGGTGTTGGCCTCGGCGAGGGTGATCTCCACACCGGGGTGATCCGCGTGGAACTCCGCCAGCAGCGCCGGCAGATCGACGTCGTGCGAGGTCACCATGCCGAGAGCGACGTGCCCGCGCAGCAGCCCCGACATCTCGTCCACGGCCAGCCGCACCCCGTCCACCGCCGCCAGCGCCGCGCGCGCGTACGGGAGGACGGCCTCGCCGACCTCCGTCAGCCGCACGGCGCGGCCCGACCGGTCCAGCAGCTCCTGCCCGAGCTCCCGTTCCAGCCGCCGGACCTGCGCGCTGACGCCGGGCTGCGCCACGTGCAACTTGGCTGCCGCCCGGGTGAAGTTGGCCTCCTCGGCCACGGTCACGAAGTACTCCAACTGGCGAAGTTCCATAACGAATGATTCTAGCTACGAGCATCACTAGCTCTTGGACTTCTAGATCGGTGGCGAGGAGGCTGAGGAGTGCGGGGCAGCAAGGCCCGCAAGGAAGGAAAAGGAGCTGAGCATGGACACCACCCCTCGCCCGCGCGCCACCGCCCCCGAGGACCTCGCCCGGATGTTCGTGGAGCGCGCCAACGCCGGTGACGCAGAAGGGCTCGCCGAGCTCTACGCGGAGGACGCCGTCCTCGCCTTCCCACCGGGTGCGCGGACGGTCGGCCGGGAGGCGATCCGCGCGCTGTTCGAGCACATGGTCGCGCAGACCCCGCGGTTCGAGGTGGAGGAGCCGCTGCCGACCCTCCGGTACGGCGACCTGGCCGTCACCTCGACGCGACCGGCGGACGACACCGGCGGCCGCGTCCAGGTCGCGCGGCAGCAGCCGGACGGCACGTGGCTGCGCATCATGGACCGCCCCGAGATCGCCGACCGTCCCGAGATCGCGGGCTGACCATGCGCGTCCTCATAGCCGGGGCCGGCATCGCCGGCCTCACCACCGCGCTCACCCTCCACGCCGCGGGCATCGGGGCGGCCCTGATCGAGGGCTCCCGCGAACTCCGCCCCCTGGGCGTCGGCATCAACGTCCTCCCGCACGCCGTGCGGGAGCTCACCGACCTGGGTCTCGGCGACGACCTGGCCCGTATCGGCGTCGCCATCAGCGAGAACGTCTACTGCGACCAGTCGGGAACCACGCTTTTCACCAAGAAGCGCGGGCTCCCCGGGGGATACGACCGGCCGCAGTACGCCGTGCACCGCGGGCAGTTGCAGATGCTGCTGCTGTCCGCGGTGCGCGAGCGGCTCGGCCCGCACGCGGTCCGCACCGGCGCCCGGCTGACGGGGTTCACGCAGGACGCCGACACCGTACGGGCCCGGGTCGGCGGCACGGACATCGCGGCCGACGTGCTGATCGGCGCGGACGGCCTGCACTCGGCGGTACGGGCCCAACTGCACCCGGGCCAAGGGCCGCTGGCATGGTCCGGCGTACAGATGTGGCGCGGGGTGACCGAGGCCGGGCCCTTCCTCGGCGGCAGTTCGATGGTCATCGCGCGGGGCGAGGGCAGCGAGCCGAGCGAGCTCGTCGCCTACCCGATCGGCCCGAACCTGATCAACTGGGTGGCCCAGGTCCAGGTGGCCGAGCCCGGCCCGCTGCCCGGCGACGCCAACTGGAACCTCCCGGGCCGCCCGGAAGACATCCTGCGCCACATCGGCCACTGGGACCTCGGTCTGCTCGACGTCCCCTCCCTGATCACCAACAGCTCGATGATCCTCGAATACCCCATGGTCGACCGGGACCCCCTGCCGTCGTGGGGCACGGGCCGAGTCACCCTGCTGGGCGACGCCGCCCACCCCATGTATCCGCTCGGCGCGAACGGCGCGTCCCAGGCGATCGTCGACGCGCGCGTCCTGGCCGACGAGCTCGCGGCCGCCGGCCTGCCCCACGGCCTGGCCGCGTACGAGAAGGCGCGCCGCGAGGCGACGGCCGCCGTCATCGCCGTGAACCGCGAGATGCGACGCGGCGCGGACGCCCGTACCCCCGCCGAACTCGCCCGCATCACCGAGGACTACCGCCGCGCCACCGGCGCCGACCGCCGGCCCCGCCGGCCCTGAGGAGCAGCACCCATGGCAACCTTCGTCCTCGTCCCGGGCATGTGCCACGGCGCCTGGAGCTTCGAGACGCTCGTCGAGCCGCTGCGGCGGCACGGGCACCGCGTGTACGCCCTGACCCTGACCGGCGTCGCCGAGCGCGCCCACCTCCTGACCTCGACGGTGAACCTGGACACGCACATCCAGGACGTGGTCGGCGTCCTGGAGGCCGAGGCGATCGAGGACGCGGTGCTGGTCGGCCACAGCTACGGCGGCATGGTGATCACCGGCGTCGCGGACCGGGTGCCGCGGCGGGTGGACTCGCTCGTCTACCTCGACGCCCTCGTCCCCGAGGACGGCGACTCCGTCTTCGGCCTCGTCCCCGCCGAAGGCGACTGGTACCTGGGCGTGGGTGAGACCGGCTACGCGATACCGCCCCTGCCCTTCTTCGACCCGCGCGCGACGGATCACCCGCTGGCGTCGGCTCTTCAGCGCATCCGCCTCACCGGTGACCTCAGCCGCTTCCGGAGCAGGACCTATGTCTACGCGACGGAGTCGGAGTGGGAGGGCGGGTCCCCGTTCGCCTCGCTCTACGAGCGGTTGCGGAAGGACCCGCGGTGGTCGGTCCACGCCCTGGCCGGCAAGCACAACCTCATGCGGGACGTACCGGACGACCTAGTGAAGATCCTCCTGGTGACGGCGGGTGCCGGGCGCGGCGAGCTCGACGAATGAACGGACCAGGGGGTTGGCGTCGGCGGCGTGCCAGGCGACGATCAGGGGGCTCGGCGGCATGTCCGCCAGGGGGACGACGGTGAGGCCGTCGGGGGGCTCGTGGCCGAGCGGCGCCAGCCCGACGGTTCCGTTCCACAGCACCGCCCGGACGCATTCGTGGATCGTGCGCACCACGGGGCCCTCGCGCAGCGGTTCGCCGGGCTCGGTGCCGTTCCAGTAGGCACGCCAGACGGGGTCGGTGCCGTCGGGCAACCGGAACCACGTGCGGTCGTCGAGGTCGGCCAGGCGTACGAGGTCGCGCCCAGCGAGCGGATCGTCGGAGCGCAGGACCGCCCCGACGGGTTCGGAGCGGATGACGCGGGTGCTGATCCCGGTGTCGTCGAACGGCGCCCGGGTCACGGCGACGTCGACCAGGCCGGCGCGCAGTCCGGTGGTGGGGTCGGTGAAGTCGGCTTCCAGGACGCGGACTTCGACACCCGGATGGCGGCGGCGGAAGGCGGCCGCGAGGGACGTGCCGGCGCCGGCGCGCTCCACGCTGTCGCCGAGGGTGCCGATGGTGATGCTCGCGACGTCGGCCGCGGCGGCGACCCGGGCGCGCGCGTGATCGGCCTGTGCCAGCAGGGCGCGGGCTTCGTCGTACAGGACGGTTCCGGCCGCGGTCAACGTCACGCCGGCGGCCGAGCGGTGCAGCAGGGTGGCACCCAGATGCGCTTCCAGCTGCTTGATGGCACGGGTCAGTGGTGGCTGGGTCATGTGCAGCCGGGCGGCGGCGCGGCCGAAGTGGAGCTCCTCGGCGACGGCCACGAAGTAGCGCAGGAGGCGGAGGTCCATCGCCGGTCACGATACCCGGACGGTATCGGGCGTGTTCAACAGGTATTGGACGCCGGGGTCGACGCGGAGGTGAGGTGGGGGCAATCCGGTCCGGTGCGGTCCGGCGACGCGAGGAGCATGTGTCATGGCCGACTATCAGCAGCCCGACCCCGTGGTGCGGACCGCCGGTGCGCAGGAGCTCGCGCGCGACCTCGTGGTCGTGCCCAACCGGAACGTGCAACTGGTCCCGAACATCGGGGTCATCGGCGGGACGCACTCGGTGCTGGTGGTCGACACCGGCCTGGGGCCGGAGAACGCCGAGAGCGTGCTGGCCTTCGCCCGCGACTACGCCAAGGGGCGCGAGCTGTACCTGACATCCACCCACTTCCACCCCGAGCACGCCTTCGGCGCGCACGTCTTCGCCGGCGAGGCGACGTACCTCGTGAACAAGGCGCAGGCCGAGGACCTGGCCGTCAAGGGTGCCGGGTACCTCACGATGTTCGGCGGCCTCGGGACGACCCTCGCCAAGCGCTTGGAAGGCGCGCGGGTGCCCACGCCGGACGTCGTCTACGCGGAGTCGCACGACCTCGACCTCGGTGGCCGGGTGGTGCGTCTGCGGGCCGTCGGCCCCGCGCACAGCAAGGGCGACCAGGTGATCACCGTGCCCGACGCCGATGTGCTGTTCACCGGCGACCTGGCCGAGACCGGACAGTTCGCGATCTTCCCGTGGTTCCCGCCGCACGACACCGACGTGACCGGCCTCGGCTGGATCGAGGTCATGGCCCGGCTGGCGGCGGCCAGGCCGCGGACCGTGGTCCCGGGCCACGGCGACATCGGCGGAACGCGGGTGCTGGAGGACGTGCTCGGCTACCTGCGGGAGCTGCGCGACGAGACCTGGGCTCGCCGTGACTCGGCGATGAGCCAGGAGACGATCGTCGAGGAGGTACGAGCGGTGTTGATCGCGCGGCACCCCGAGTGGGCAGGCCGGGAGTGGATCGACACCGCCGTCGCGTGCCTGTGCGGCGAGCACATGACGTGAGCGAGGCTCCGGCCGTACGCCCTGGGCGCCAACCTGCCAAGCGGTTGGAAACAGGCCGGCCGCCTACCGTATTCGGTGCCCCAGCGCCGCGGCCTCCTCGGCGATCTTCGCGTAGTCCGCCGAGGGGTTGAGCACGCGGACGAGCTCCGGGGTCAGCGGTGCCCCGGAGAGGACGGCCGCCACCGCGTCCCCGTCGACGGGGCATTCGAAGTAGTCCTCGGCCCACTCCGCGTACGCATCGGCGCCGCCGTCGAGCACGAGCTCGAAGAGGAAGTCCGCCCCGTCGGACTCGCCGTCCTCGAACTCCACCGGCCCGCAGCGCCACCTGTCGTCCCCGGCCTCCCGCCAGGCGCACACCGTGGCGTCGAAGAAGCCGTCGAACTGGAACGCCGGCTCGGTGGCGTAGCGGGCGAGCGCCGGGGGCAGCCCGTCGAGCAGACCGGGCCAGTGGACGCGGTCGTCCTCGCGCCAGGGCGTGGCATCGCTTTCGTGGTCGAACCCGTAGAGGAACACCCCGGCCGGGTCGAAGACGATGGCGTAGAGATCACCGCCGCCGTTGTCCATCTCGGCCAGCGCCACCCCGTCCCCACCCCACGCGGGGTCGAAGCGGTATGTGCGAAAGCGCGTATCGAAAACCGCGTCGAGCACGGCGAGGGCCCGGCAGCGCTCCAGGAGCACCACCGGGTCGGGCAGTTGGGCCACGAGCTCCAGAACGGTCATGCGGACCATTGAACTCCCCACCACTGACAATGGCGCCGCGCGGCTGCCGATGACGCAGTGCGGCTGCCCTCCCTGCCGTACGTCGCCGTACGTCAGCGCTCGGCGGACTTGCGGCGACGGGCCGCGACGACCAGGCCCGCACCGGCGGCGACGGCCACGGCCGTGCCACCGATCGCCCAGTTGGCGTCGAAACCAGCGCCGGTCGTGGCGAGTTCGGTGCTGCCACCGGTGGGCTTCACGGCGGCGGTGGTGCCGCCGGCCTGGCCGGACTTCTGCTGGTCGGACGAGGTCGACTTGGTGCCCTTGTCGGTAGCCGGCTTGCCCTTGGCGTCCTTGTCGGTCGCCTTGTCGGCCTTCTTGTCGTCCTTCTTGTCGCTGGCGCCCTTGTCGCCCTTGTCCTTGGCGTCCTTGTCCTTGGCTGCCTTCGTTGCGGCGTCGTCCTTGGCCTTGGCCTCGTCGTACCCGGTCGACAGGAACTTACGGAGGTCATCGTCGGTACCGTCCAGCGCCGCCCTGGCCGCGGCCTTCACCGCGGGGCCGCCGGAGCTGTAGAGCTGGGAGGCACGAAGCCGGTCGTCCATCAGGCGGGCGATGTACTGGTCGGTCTCCAGGAAGCGGCGCAGGTCCTCGGCCGTGCCGTCCAGCGCCTTCCTGGCGGCTTCCTTCATCGTGGGGCCGCCCTTGTGGGCGATCTGGGTCACGCGCAACCGGTCGTCCGACAGGCGGGCGTCGTGCTGCCCGGTCTCCAGGAAGTACACGCGGTCCTTGGCGGAACCGTTGAGTGCGTCGTTCGCCGCTTCCACGAAGGTCGGGCCGTTGCTCTTGTCGCCGAGCATCTTGAGGATGGCGACTCGGTTGTCCTCGTCACGGGCGGCGTACTGGCCCTTTTCCAGGAAGTTGCGCACAGCGGCCGCGTCACCGTCGAGTGCCTTGTTCGCCTCCCTCCGGAGGCCCTTGCCGAGGCCGGCGTCGGCCAGCATCTTCGCAATGGCGACCCGGTCTTCTTCTTCCTGCGAGCCCCTCTTGGGAGACTTCGTCTCGGGCTCAGCCTTGTCGGGCGTCGACGCGGCGGGCCCCGTCGAGGCGGCGTCGGCGGCGAAGGCCGGGGAGGAGAGAAGAACGGCAGGTGCCATCGCGACAGCCGCCACGATGGCCGAGACACGAGCCAGTTTCACGCGCAATACCCACTTATTGGAGACAATCATTTAACTTCGCCCATATGCTACGCATGATTCATGGCTGGAACCTCAGGACGAAGGCGTCGGCCCCTCGATGTACCGGCTGATCCACTGGATCGGCCCCAGGCCCAGGTTCGGCGCGTACGTGGCCCCGTCGTGCTTTCCGCCCTCGATCGGGCGCAGGTATGTGTGGATCGGCCCCTTGTCGTACTGCGCCATGAAGTCCTTGACGCCCTTCATGGTCGCCGCCCTTTCCCTCGTGCCGACCTGAAAGGCCATGTAGACGTCCGGGCCCCCGGCGGCGATCAGCCGCTTGGCCAGCACCGACGGGGTGTTCTCCCGCTGCTCCTGCTCATGGCCCCGCCAGAGCAGGGAATCCGGGACGAAATCCGGCCCGTTCGCGATGACGGCCTTGAACTTGTCCGGGTGTTTCAACACGGCCTTCACGCCCGCGAATCCACCGGTGGACGAGCCCATGAATGCCCAGCCGTCCCGCGACGTGAGCGTCCGGAAATTCTGCCTCATGAGGTCCGGGACGTCCTCGGTCAGCCACGTGCCCATCTTCGGTTGCCCCGGGATGTCACTGCCGTCCCAGTACCTGCCGTCGGTGTCCGGACCGGGATTCAGCACCGGCATGGCCAGGAGGAACGGCTTGCTCTTTCCCTCCTCGTACCACTTGGCCATGTTCTCCTCGAACGCGAACCCCGCCCACCAGTAATTGGAGTCGAAGCCGGGGCCACCCGGCAGGGCGATCATCACGGGGAAGCCGCTCTTGGCGAACTTCGGTTCGTCCGTGTATTCCTTGGGTGCCCAGACCCACACCTTGCCCCTGAACCCGGATTTCTTCCCGTCCAGGGTGACGACGCTGACGTGCGTGCCGTCGTCCAGGGTCCTGGCGTTCCTGAAGTCGGCGACCGGCCCGGTCGGCATCAGAACCCTGGGGTCCCCGCCGCTCCGCGTGCCACCGGCGGTCCGGTCGGGTTCGACCCCGCCATAGGTGACCGGGTCGCCCTTGTCGGTGAACGGGGGTATCTCGTAGTGGATCAACACGGGCCAGGCGATCAGTCCGAGCGCGACGACGGACGCCACCGCGATGATCCACCGCTTGGCTGCCGAGTGGCTGCCTGCTGAACGCGTCATCGCTCACTCCGGGTGATTCCGATGGCAGGGCCGGACACCCCCGCGTACCCGATAGAAGTAATAAAACTCCCATGAACAGGCAAATAATCCGATACCGCACATTCCGCCCAGGTACGCAACCGGACGCACCAACAACCGTCAACGGCACGTTGACCGCACCGAACTTCGCACGCCAGAACGGGTGTTGAAGGCCCGCGCGGGTCGGTGGGCTTGCGATACGGTGGCCGGGATTCGGCTGCTTCGTAACGAAACGAAGCGGCCCTCGACGGTGCTGCGAACACCGGTCGAGGGCCTACACCCGACAAAGGTCTCAGGAGGACCTCAGGATGCTCCGGCATGCTATCGCCCCCGCGCGATTCTTCTCCCAAGTACCGAACGAGATCATTCGCCATCCGCGGCTGTCGGCGGAGGCCGTACGGCTGCTGCTGTGGCAGCTGTCCCTGCCGGAGGAAGTGCGCACCCCACTGCACGTAACGGCGACGCAGGCGGCCATCAAGAAGACGGCGTTCATCCGCGCGAAGCGGGAGCTGATGGCGGAGGGCTACGTGCACGAATGGCGCCGCCAGGGCACGGACGGCCGGTGGATGACGACGCAGCTGGTGTCGAACGTTCCCCTGTCGGCGGAGGAGGCCACGGCCTTACGCGACCCCGCCGCACCGAGGGCCGTGAAACCGGCCGTCGGTGAACCGACGGGTCGGGCGGTCGGCCGTCACCCAGACAACACTGAAGAGAACACTGACGACCCTCCCTCCCAGCCCTCCGGAATCCCGCAGCCGTTGATCGAGCGGGGTGGGCTGGTCCTGGCCTCGGTCTCGCACCGCGAACGAAGGCTCCGGCTGACCGGCAGGGACGTACAGCAACTGGCCGCCCTGGCGGGTGAATGGCTGCTGCGGGGCGCGACGGTCAAGGAAATCCGCGAGGCCCTGACGGACGGCCTCCCGGACCGCGTCCACTCCCCGGCGGCCCTGGCCCGCAACCGCCTCACCCGCAAGATGCCGGACGCTCCGCGGTTCGGCGCGGACGCGCCTGGGGTACGGCCGTTGCGGCCGTGCGACGGAGGGTGCGAGCGGGTGTTCCGCCCACTGGCGGAAGAGACGAGCTGCCGGGATTGCCGGGTGGAAGCGGCGACCGGAAGGAGCCGCCGGCGCGGTGCCCCCGCTATCCCTCGGACACCACCGACGCCGAGTGGGCTCTGATCGAACCTCTGCTGCCGGTGCCGGCCTGCGAGACGCCCGGAGGCGGGCGGCCGGAGAAGCACCCCGTCGCGAGGTCGTCGACGCCATCCGCTACGTCGTGGACACCGGCTGCAAATGGAGGGCCTTGCCTGCGGACTTCCCTCCCTGGCGCACGGTCTGGGGGTTCATGCAACATCACGTGGGCTGCCATCACCCTGATGACCCGCCGCCTGGCTCGCACCGGCCCCCGCACTGCGTGGACGAAGAAGACCACGGCATAAACCGCGCGCGAGGCGTGAGACGACGTGGTTATTCCCGTCGCCACACCGGACTTCGCGCCCTGAGAGGCTGGCGGACGGGGCTCTGCCGTGTCAGCGGATGACAGCTTTGGTGCGCATGAGGAACTCTGCGAGGAAGGCGTCGTGCGGCATGGCCGGGGTGCTGAGGTGGGTGGGGTGCGGACCGATGTGAACACCGCTGATGGTGGGTTCGCCGACCAGGGCGTCGATGAGGGTCTCGTCCTGGGTGAGGGCGGTGAGCGCGAGGGTGTGGCGCAGGGGTGTGAGGCCGGCTTCGCGGGTCCAGGGGGTGACCCAGACGCAGGGGAAGGGCATCTCCAGGCCGGCGCGTTCGTCGCCGGGGTGGTCGAGCTGGTGGACGGCGGGGCGCAGGACGGCGCTGCCGTCGCCGAGGTCGGCCAGGACGCCGTCCTTGCCGAGCCAGGTGGTGGCGCCGGCGGCGTGGTCGAGGAGGTGTTTGTTCAGGGCGTGGGCAGTGGCCAGGGGCTGGGCGGGCAGGACGGCGCGTTCGTCGTGCGGGGGCAGGACGGGCAGGGCGGCGAGGTGTTCGGCGAGGGCTTGGGCGACGGGGGTGGGGTCGCCTTCGACGAGGACGGCGGTGGCGTTGACGCAGGCGGTGCCCGCTTCGTGGCCGACCGACGCGACGAGGGTGTCGATCCAGGGCGTCCAGTCCGTGTCGGCGGTGATGAGGATCTTGGAGCGGCCCGGTCCCTGGGGCAGGACGAGCGGGTTGCCGGCGTAGGCGCGGAGCGTTTCGGTGCTGCCGTAGACCGTGGCGAGGTCGGCGTGGGTGAGGATGCGGTCGGCGGTGTGGTGGTCGGTGGGCAGCAGCACGACGTGGTCGGGGCCGAAGCCGGCCTCGCGCAGGGCGGTGATCAGCCGGTGGGCGGTCAGGGGTTCGCGCTGCGAGGGGCGTACGGCGACGCGGAAGCCCAGGGCGAGGGCTTGCAGCCACTGGGCGTGGACGGCGGGGTGGTTGCCCGCGGCCAGGACGGCGAAGACCTCACCCCGGCGGCACCACACGGCGCACCCGGCACGAGTCGCGGGGTCGCGCCAGTGATCGACCGCGCTGTGGGGGCGGGCCTGCCGGACGGCGCGGTGGGCGTCGGCGGCCGCGCGGGCGATGGTGTCGGCGGCGCGGCGGACCACCGACAGGGGGAGCCCCGAGACGCGGCTGACCAGGTGCTGGTAGGCGGCGGGCGGCAGCCCGGCGACGGTGGCGGTGGCGAACGCCTGCCCGGCGCGGGCGAGCGCGGCCACCCGGTCATCCACCGGCATCTCTTCGGCCCGGCGCAAGGCCGCCAGGGCCCGGCTGACGAACAGCTCGGGCACCAGGCTGAGTTCGGCGGCCGGCCGGCCTGTCACCTCCTCGACGGTGACCCGGCGGCGGGCCCGGAAAGGCCCCGTCGGGCCGAGCGCGTCCAGAGCGACGATGCCGGGGGGAGCGCCGCTCACCTCAGTACACCCCTTCGGTGACCTTCTCGCCCTGGAAGACGGCCACCGGCGCGACGTCGGCGACCGCGTCACCGCACTCCCCGTGGCGCGGCGCGATCCGGGTGGCCTCGTCCCGTTCGAGATTGTTGGGCAGCAGCGCCGACTTCGTGACGTGGTGCATCACGACCTGGCCGCGCTCGCCCAGGGCGACGCGCCGGCCGGTGGCCGCGTCCACCACCCAGTAGGTGATGAAGGGTGCCAAGGTGTCGAAGACGCACGGCTCGTCATCTGCCAGACCGGGCCGTTCGTCGGCCGATCCCAGGGCCATCGTGCTGCCGTAGTTGCCGATCAGCTTCACCTGCGGGAAGACCTCGGTGCGCAGCAGGTGGCGAGTGTCGGGGTCCATGTGCGCGCCGCCCCAGATGATCGTGTGGATCTTCTCATTGATCAGATGGGCGAGGTCCTCTCGGGCGGCCAACCGCTGGAGCATGGGCGGGGTGGTCATCAGCATGCCGACGTCCTGGCTGCGGACGATGTGGACGGCCTGGTCGATCACGTGCTCGGCGTAGGCGTCGACCTCGTCCGCCCGCCCCTGGGCGGCCAGGTGCTTCGCCCAGCGGGGGTCCATGTCGACGGTGAAGACCACCGAGCCGGTCAGGGTGGCCAGGCGCTGGGTGAACGGGCCGGCCAGGTGCGGGCCGGAGGGCATGAGCAGCAGCCAGTTCCCCCGCAGCTGCACCTGGTGCTCGGCCAGGCTCGACTGCCACAGCGACACGTTGCGCACCAGCCAGTCCTCCAGCAGAACCACCCGTTTGGGCGCACCCGTGGTCCCGCCGCTCTCGTACACCCCGACCGGTCGGGCCTCTTCGGCGTACCCGCGGGGGATCAGATCCTCCACGCGAACGTGCCGCAGCTCGTTGACCACGTTCGGGAACAGTGCCAGGTCATCGAAGGACTTCACATCGGCAAGCGGATCGAAGCCCAGCGTGCGGGCCCGGCCCAGCCAGAACGGCGAACCCGTGCGCGGACCGAAATGCCACTGCATGGCGGCCCGGATGAACTCGTCAGGATCCCGCAGATCCTCGAAACAGTCCATGGTCCACCACCTCCGCCCCGAGCCGACGATGTTCTCCTCGCCACGCTACGGCCGCTTCCGCCACGCCGCCACCACACTGATCGCGCCCGGATCGCTGGCATGCCGTGGATCGAAAACACTCACGTACTGGCGCCGCACCACCCGGTCAAAAGGTCAGATCGTCCGACACCTACAGCTGCCGCACTCCAGGACGCCACGCGAACAGCAGTCCACGGTCCGGCTCATGCGTACACGTCACTTCCTCGCTCCCGCCGCCCTGGCGCTGCTGCTCACCGGCGCGGTGGGAGCCAGTGCCCGCGCCGCCGCACCCACCCACGCCCGTGACGGCATCGTCTCCGCGCGCAGGAGTGCCGCAGCGGCGGCGGGCGCGTCTCAGACGAAAGCGGGATCCCAAGGTGTGTCGGCGGGACGCACGACGGCGCGTACGTCATCTTCTGACCCTCGTGCCCGGCCTGACACACCGCCGACCTCGCATGCCGGGCACCGGGCGAGACACCCGGTTGCTCTTCCCAATGAATTCGGCCGGCCCGGCGCGCTCGATCACCCCGCTCACCAGCCCGCCACCGCAGCGACTGCACCTCAACGATGCCATCTACTACCCGTCGCGGTGCCGGGTGAGGGCCGGAGCAGGCCGCGGGGCCGAACGGAGCGGTGCTCGCCGCTTGTTCGGCAGTCAGGCTTCGCGTTTCGCGCCGCTTTCTGTGCAGGGGAGCTGGGCGTGCCGGTAGGTGGCGGTGTAGTGCCGGCTCATGTTGTCCTCCAGCGCGGTCAGGGCGGTGGGTTTGATCTGGATGATGCCGCTGAACGGACGTTCGACGTCGCGGATGGCGAGCAGGACGCAGGTGAGGAGGGCCGTGAGGACGACGAGAGCGGCGGTGACCGTGATGCTCTTGGCTGTGGGCAGGCACAGGCCCAGGAGGACGACCAGGACGGAGAGGGTGGCCAGGAGCAGCCAGTAGACCGGGCTGGGGATCGCTGGGGTCGATTCCGCCACCCGGGTCTGGCGCGCCTGGTCACGGTCTTGGTCGGCGGAGATGAGCTGGCTGAGTGGGGCACTCTTGACGTCCATGCTCAGCAGCGCGGTGTGGAAATCGCTGGCCCATGCATCGGGAGTGGGTGAACCGTGACCGTCGGCCATGGCCGGCCATTCCGCGGAGCGGACCGCGCGCACGTAGCAGGTGATGTCGCCCTGTAGCCGTCGCCGGGGCGCGGTGGGAGCGAAGTCGGCGGCCTTGTACATGTGATCGAGAGTCTGGGCCTCCTGCCGCACGGCTTCCTCCGCCTTGCCGTTGGAGCCCGAGGCCATGACCAGGACCTAGGCCAGCACGAAGACGGTCAGTGCCTGCAAAGGCAGGACGAAGTCGCGGATGGTCAGAGTCGGGGTCTCCAACGCCGCCAGCTGCCTGCGCAGCACCCAGCCCGGCCATTCCGTCTCGTACCTGTATATGCCGAGTTGATCCCGTGTCTCAGGAGCATCCTGCCGAGAGGGCCCGGGTGGCAGTGGTTGATCACACCATGGGCGTAAGAAGACCATCAGGCGCACTGTCGCGGACGGGTCAGCCCGGGTGCGACGCAGGTTCCGGCGGACTGGCAGGTGCCGGTGCGGATGCGGCGGCGGAGCTGGTCACGGATGGAGGCCACCACCCCGGCGCGGGCCCTGAGACGTAGTAGATAAGTGGACCACGGTGGGAAGTCCGCTGGTAGCGCGCGCCATTTCGCCCCGTTGTCCACGCCGGGACTGCCGGGTGGAGTCGGCGGCTGAACGACGGGAGGACGAACGAGGCTTGCTGATGCCCCGACCGGCATACTGGGACGGACGGGAGCAAAGGTAGCGGTGCGGCTCGGCCATAGCGGCCTTTACGCACAGTCACCACTCACATGCGGGTCGTGTTCACGAGTGATTCACTGGCGGTATGCCTTTCGCACGCTACGGCGCACTCTCGGGAACCCTCTACCGTCACTACCGCGACCGGCCGGACGATCAGGGACGCTGGTTCCACCTCCACATCGAGGTGGACGCGCCCGACGGGCGTTACCACTGCGCCATCGACGTCGACAGCCACAAGTCCAACGTGGGAGTGCAGTGGAAGCTGTTCACCCTGGACGCCGGTGATCTCGGGCCGGCCGCCGCCCTCGCCCCCGGCTACCACGACCTCGCGTCCGCGCCGGACTCCGGGGCCCTGGACTTCCTGCGCCACCCGGCGCTGCTGGACCGGTCCGGCGTCCTGTTCCAGCGCCGCCCACCGTCCTGGCTGCAGGAACTCCTCGACCTGTTCGGCTCGCGACCGTGGCATGCCGGATCCAACGCCGACGCCGCTACCGCGTTGGAGCCGATCCTGGTGCCGGGGCGGCGCACCCTCGTCTTCGGCGAGCCGTTCCTCGACGATCCCGAGGGGGATCTCGGCATGCACAACGTCCACCAGAATCAGGGCGACCCGGTCGGTTCCCAGTGGTGGGCGGAGAACGGGATCTGGCAGGACGGCGCGACGCTCACCCAGCGCTCCGACGGCCGGTACGACGTATTCCTGAGCAAGTTCTCGAGCCAGGCCGGCCACACGGACGGCGCGGGGCACCCCGTCGCGTGAACGCCTGGCGGCACCGGGGCCCCGCCGTCGAGGGGCGGCCGGGAGCGCCCGGTCGACGGCCTACCCGGTGCGGGTACGCCGTCGACCGGGCGGCGCCGGCTCAGAGCAGCGCGTGCGGGTACTGCTCGGCGCGGTGCTGGAAGGCCAGGACCGCGGGGTTCTGGACGGTGCCACCGCGGATCTCGATCGCCCGGCGGATCGTGCCGTCACCGTCCCAGCCGGCCGGTCCTTCGAGGACCGGCCGCAGGAACGGGATCAGCGCCTCGCTGTTCTCCCAGGTGGCCGCGTCCCACAGGTAGGAGGGGCTGTGGTCCACGCCGTAGTAGTGGACGTGGTCGCCGACGGTGAACATCGGGTCGTTGAAGGTGGTCGGCCGGGCCCAGGCGAAGCCCATGCCCTCGTCGCAGGAGACGTCGATGACGAGGGTGCCGGGCGCGAGCTTCGGCAGGTCCTCGTTTATCAAGAACATCAGCGGCGCCGCGGTGTCCTGGAGCACGCAGTTGACAATGATGTCGTGCCCGGCGAGGAAATCGGCCAGCGGCTCCGGGCCGTCCTCGGTGAGCGCGACGCTGCGCCGCGGGTCGAGGGTGTCGTCGGCCACGTCGTGGTCGAATTGCACGATCCGCGCCGAGTGGATCGGTGAGCTGACGGCGGTGACGCCGCGGGCAGTCAGCACGTCCACTTCGTGAACGCCCAGCGCGTTGAGAGCGGTGACCGCGCCGCGGGCGGTGGCGCCGAAGCCGATCACCACCGCACGCCGCCGGCGCCCGTAGTCACCGGTCGCACCGGTCAGCTGCATGGCATGCAGCACCGACGAGTAGCCGGCCAGCTCGTTGTTCTTGTGGAAGACGTGCAGGTTGAAGGAACCCTCGCGGGTCCAGTGGTTCATCGCCTCGAAGGCGATCACGGTGAGCTTGCGGTCGATGGCGGCCTGCGTGACCTTCTCGTCCTGCACGCAGTGCGGCCATCCCCACAGCACCTGCCCTTCCCGCAGCTCCGCCAGATCCTCGTGCAGCGGTTTGGCCAGCAGGATGACGTCACACTCCGCGATCAGCTCCTGGCGTGAGCGGAAACCGGCGACCAGCGGTGCGAGCTGACTGTCCGAGACACCGAAGTGCTCTCCGTAACCGGTCTGCAGATAGATGCTGGGGCGGAGGTCGGCGGCGATGCGTTCGAAGTGCGCTGGGTGGATCGGCAGACGGTGTTCGTTCTCTTTGCGGGTCTGCGACATGATTCCGAGCTTGAGCTGCTGCAAAAGGCCCCTTTGATTGCTCTCTGTTTAGCACACCCTCGGAGTGCGGGGACCCGGACCGGCAGCGCTCCTCCGGGCCGGGCGCCCTGATGACGCCCGAACCCGGACCCCCGCTGAAGCCGCCGGCGCCATCGCGACCACCACCGGCGCCATGTACACCAGGGGAAACGGGACGTGGCCGTACGAACGGGCCCGGACAGACCTTTACGCCGCCCGGCCCAAGTCGCCGAGGTGAGGCGTGACGTGCGCAGCACCCCCCGCGTTGGCCAGGCGCATTCGTCGTCGGCGTCACCGACCCTCCGGAGTCCGCTGTGAAGAAGCCCTGCCTCCGCGTCCTCACCCTCGCCGTGGTGTCACTGGGAGCGCTCGCGCCCTCGCAGGCGCCGAGCCCGCTGCGCGCCGGCACCCCGGTCACCCTCTGCCTGACCGACGCGTCCGCCGCCGCCCTGCGCGCGGCGCGGATCGAGCTGGCGGCCGTCGCACCCGCCACCCTGGTCAGCGAGAACGGCCACCCCTGCGTGCGGACGGCCCTGGCGACCGGGCGGATCGACCCGGACCTCTCCGGTCCGGCCCCGGCGGCGGGCGGCGGCTTCGCCTTCCACCGTGGTCAGCAGCGGGCCACGTTCGAGGACCTGGCCGGCGCGGCCACACCCGACCGGACCTTGGTCACCTCGGCCGTTCACCACGGTCGGCGGATCGACGTCTTCTCCTCGCCCTCGGCCCAGCTGAAGCTCTTCCTGACCAAGGTGAGCGCCGCGGACATCCCGATGAACCTCACCCGGACCGGCGCGGCCGCCCTCGCGAAAGACTTCACCACCAGCCCGCTGCCCGCGAACAGCACGGTCTTCACGGGCACTGCCGACTTCGACGTCCTGAACCAGGTGGCCGACCTGCTGAGCGGCGAATAACCGACGAATAACCGACGGCCTACGCCGCCCGCGACAACTCCGGGTCCTCCCGCAGCTTGCCCAGCGCCCGCGACACCGCGCTCTTCACCGTGCCGACCGAGACGCCGAGCAGCTCCGCGGTCTGTACCTCGGTGAGGTCCTCGTAATACCTGAGGACGACCATGGCCCGCTGGCGGGCCGGCAGCCTCAGGACCGCCCGCCACATCGCGTCGCGCAGCGCCTGCGACTCCGCGGGGTCAGCCGCGGCCGTCGCCTCGCGCTCGGGGAGCTCCTCGCAGGGGAACTCGTCGACCCTCCGCTTCCGCCACTGCGACGTGCGCGTATTGACCAGGGCGCGGCGTACGTAGCCGTCCAGCGCCCGGTGGTCCTCTATGCGCTCCCACGCCAGGTACGTCTTGGTGAGCGCCGTCTGCAGCAGGTCCTCGGCGTCGCACGGGTTCGAGGTCAGGGAGCGGGCGGTGCGCTGCAGCACCGGACCGCGTGCCCGTACGTACGAGGAGAACGACGGGTACACGGCGGTGGATGCGCTGGTGCACACGGACGTGGTCATGCCTTAACGCTAGGAGCGCGCCCCTGCCCGCCGGATCGGCCGCAAGTGCCGAAGAACCGTCCGCCTCAGGTCGTACAGGTGAGGTTGTCCCCACCTCCTGAAGGGGGAGGGTGCTCAGGGGGACCCCTACCCAAGGCTCTGGCCGACGGCATGCCGCACCGGAGGCGGAGAGAGGCGACGAGGGGGCGTACGGGCGAGCCCGCACGCCCCCGGCGTCATCAGTCGATGATCGCCACAGGCGCGTCGACGAGGTTGCGGTCGATGGTCAGCCGCTCCCCGCCGTGCGTCTCGGTGACATTGCCGCGGTACTGGTGGATGCGGCGGTGCGGCTGCCAGGCGGTGCGGGCGAGCGACGGCTCGTCGTCGGTGGAGGGGTCGACCTGCCAGCGGGCGAACCACAGCACGTCGGGCAGGCTCGACGTGCCCGAGCGCCGGGCGCGCTCCATGTGGCGCACGCCGGAGCTCGCGCTGCTGTAGAAGCCGGCGAGGTAACCGTGGCGGCGCACCGTCGAGTCCCAGCCGCGGATGAAGGACAGCGTCGTACGGGCGCAGTCGGAGTCGCTCTGGTCGTACGCCTCCATGTCGAGGTAGAGCGGGCTGCGGGAGACGATGCCCATCGCGGCGGCGCGGTCCACGGCCTCCCGGCCCTCGTCCTGACCCTGCCCGTACGGGTCGTCGTCCTCGATGAGGTAGCCCCGCTTGGAGTCCGAGCCGACGCACGGCGACTGCGAACCGACGTAGATCGGCAGGAACTTCCAGCCGAGGGCGCGGGCGCCGGTCAGCCAGGAGGCACTGAGGTGGTGCTGGTGGGAGCAGGCGCGGGCCCGGCCGGCGAAGTAGACCCCGATGGCGCGGTAGTCGGAGTCCCGCCACGCGCGCATGGTGGACAGCGGCGGCGCCTGGCAGGCGTCGATGCCCCATCCCTTGAAGATGGAGGCTCCCTCGGCCCTGGGGTCGGGGTCCCGCCGGCCGCCGGCTGTCGCGGGCGACGTCCCGGTGGTCAGCTGGGCCGCAGCGACCATCAGGGCGACGAAATATCCGATGATCTTCCTTCGTCGGTCCATACGCAGAGTGAACGGCTCCCCCGACCCGGCGTCTCCGCTGACACGCCCTCGGTTCATCCGTCTGCCCCGAGAAGGAGCCCGGACGTGGGAACTCCGCTCCCGGCGGTCACCAGGACCCGCGCCGCGCCGGTGATCTGGTTGACGGAGGTGCCGCGGACCTGCCGCACGGCCTCGGCGATGCCGTTCATCCCGTGCAGGTACGCCTCGCCGAGCTGGCCGCCGTGGGTGTTCAGCGGCAGCGCGCCGGCGGCGACGAAGTCCCCGCCCTCGCCGGGCCCGCAGAAGCCGAACTCCTCCAGCTGCATCAGGACGAACGGGGTGAAGTGGTCGTAGAGGATGGCCACGTCGATCTCTTCCGGGGTCAGGCCGCCACTGCGCCACAGCTGCCGGGCGACCACTCCCATCTCGGGCAGGCCGGTCAGGTCGTCCCGGTAGAAGCTGGTCATCTGCTCCTGCGCCCGTCCCGCGCCCTGGGCGGCGGCGACGATCACGGCCGGCGGGTGCGGGAGTGTACGGGCCCGGTCGAGGGAGGTGACGACGACGGCCTGCCCGCCGTCCGTCTCCTGGCAGCAGTCGAGCAGCCGCAGCGGCTCGGCGATCCAGCGGGACGCGGCGTGGTCGGCGAGGGTGATCGGCCTGCCGTGGAAGTACGCGGCCGGGTTCACCGCCGCGTGCCGGCGGTCGGTGACGGCGACGTGCCCGAAGACCTCGGGCGTCAGACCGTACGTGTGGAGGTAGCGGCGGGCGGCCATCGCCACCCAGGACGCGGGCGTGAGCAGCCCGAAGGGCAGTGCCCAGCCGAGCGCCACGCCCTCCGTCGAGGGCTCGCGCCGGCGCACGCCCGCGCCGAAGCGCCGGCCGGAGCGCTCGTTGAAGGCGCGGTAGCAGACGACGACCTCGGCGAGGCCGCTCGCGACGGCGAGCGCGGCCTGCTGCACGGTGGCGCAGGCGGCGCCGCCTCCGTAGTGGACGCGCGAGAAGAAGGTCAGCTCACCGATGCCGGCCGCCTGGGCGACGGTGATCTCGGGGCTGGTGTCCATGGTGAAGGTGACCAGGCCGTCGACGTCGGAGGGCGCGAGCCCGGCGTCCGCGAGGGCGGCCCGTACGGCCTCGGCCGCCAGGGCGAGCTCGCTGCGCCCGGAGTCCTTGGTGAACTCGGTCGCCCCGATGCCGACGACGGCCGCGGCGCCGCCGAGGGTGTCGGGGCGGCGGGCGCTCATCCGGCGGTGGCGGAGTCGGGGGCAGGCGTCGGGCCCGGAACAGTGACGATGACCGTGCCGGTGACGTGGCGGCCGAGGCCGTTGGCGCCGCGAACGGCGACCTCCGCCTCCACGGGGACACCGTGGGAGTCGTGGGCGTGATCGCTCACGGAAACGATCCTTCCGGTCAATGTCAGGACGTCGCCTGGATAGTTCGGCACACCCAGCCGTATCGAAACCTTCAGGAGCGTCGCCTCCGGGCCGAAATAGTCGGTGATGTACCGGCCCACCAGACCATTGGTGGTGAGGATGTTCATGAAGATGTCGGGAGAGCCCTTGGCGCGGGCCGCTTCCACGTCGTGGTGCACGTCCTGGTAGTCGCGGGAGGCGATGGCACCCGCGACGACGAGCGTACGAGTGACGGGGATGGTCAGCGCGGGAAGTTCGTCGCCGGCCCTCATCCCGCGGCCCCGTCCGGGAGCGCCCGGAATACGGGGATCTCCAGATCCGCGTCCACCCGTACGAACTCCAGCGCGACCGCCATCCCGATCCGTACGCGCTCGGCCGCCGCGCCCGTGATGTTGCTGATCATCCGCACCCCTTCGGCGAGTTCGACGAGCCCGACCGCGTAAGGGGGATCGAGGCCGGGAGCGGGCGGGTGGTGCACGATCACGTACGAGAAGACGGTCCCGGCACCGGACGCCTCGACGGTGCTCCACTCCGGCGAACCGCACCGGCCGCAGCCCGGCAGCCAGGGGAAACGGAGCGCGGCGCAGGCGTCGCAGCGCTGGATGAGCAGCCGGTGCGCGGCGACGCCCTCCCAGAAGCCGGCGTTGTCGCGGTTGACGACGGGGCGGGGACGGTCGGTACGGACAGCGGCGGGGACGGGTCCGGGTGCGGGCGCGTAGGTGAGGACGCGGAAGCGGTGCGTCCCGACGAGCCGCCCGTTCACCCGCACCTCGGTCCGCGTCGTGATGAAGTGCCCGGCGCCGAGCCTGGTGGTCTTGCGCGGCGATACGGACTCGATGACGGTGTCGAAGGTGGGGAGGTCGCCGGGGCGGAGGGGGCGCGGGTATTCCTGCTCGCAGTCGGTGGCGACGATGGCGGTGTACCCGGCACGGCGGAGCATCTCGAACAGCTGCTCGTAGGCGGTGGAACGGGCGCGCCCGCGCCCGGAGAGTCCGCCCATGAGCCATGCCTGGAGCATGGTGGGCGGGGCGATGGCGTCGTCGCCGGTGTAGGCGGGGTTGGCGTCGCCCATGGCTTCGCACCAGTGCCTGATCATGGGCGAGTTGACGGGGTCCTTCGCCCGGCCGGAGACGGTGGCGGGCCGGCCTTCGAAGGTCTTGAGCAAGGGGTGGAGGTCGTCGTCGCGGGGGGCGTCGCTCATGCTCGCGCTCACGCGACCTGACTGTCCGTCAGGTCAGGGTGACTGTCAAGCGGTCCGACCCGGCCCGCCCCGGACATGGCTGCGCGGCGGCACCGGAGTGCCGCCGCGCACCATCACCAGACCCATTTCGGATTCACCCAGTCACGTATCACCACCATCCCCAGAGGCGGCTACCAGAGCTCGGTGAAGGAGACGGCGACGTTCTCCTGCTGAATCTCGGTGTCCTCGGAACCGACGACACTCGCCGTATTGTTCTGGTTCGATGCTCCGGTGCCCACGGCCTGCTGCTGGCCCGTGGTGGAGGCGCCTTCGTTGGGGCCGGCGACACCGCTCCCGATGATGCCCGCGGCGGCGGCATTGGAACCGCGGTTGGCCACCTGGTTGCCATTCCCGTCGTCGGCCGAGGCCACGCCGGAGAACAGCAGGGCCGCCATCGGAAGTGCGGCCACAGCAGCCAGGACGCGGGCCGTGCGGGTGCTTGCCATGTCAATTCCTCCAGAACACAGAACGGAACTACCGCCAACTGCCGGGAGGCTGGCCCACCGCCCGGCGATCTTCACGACGTCGCGCTCCAAGAATTGCCCACCGAATCCCCACCGAACCACCTGCCTCTCCCCATTCCCTCGCAAGCATGACCACTCCCGAATAAACCCCCACCTCGCACCCAACCTCCGACGCCTCGCCTCCCAGGGCACCCTGGGGCAGCTCGCGATCCAGCAGCCCCGTGCGGAGAACCGTTCCGGCCGCGTTTCGGCCAAATCCAGCCCGTCCGGCGCGTGAGGACAACGAGCGCCGGACGCCGCGCGGGCGCCTAGTACTCCAGCCGTACTTCTCCATTAGTGCTGGTCAGCGGCTTGGGTGTGGGGAGTGTAGCGGGGTGGGTCGGTGTGCGGGGCGGTCTTGGCGGACCGTCCCGCGAAGGTGTGACCGCGCCGCATGTAGTGACAGTGGATCGAGCAGTCCGCAGATGTGATCGATGATGTGCCCACGAGTGCCTGGGGCCGTGAACTTGAGAACCTGTTCCTGCGGGCCGGAGCCTGCTTCGCCAGGGTGGAACCCCGGCGCCGGATGCGCGACTACGTGCGCGGGCTGCTGGGTCCGGTAGGTCGCAAGGACGGCTGGCAACTCGCCGAGTATGCCGGGCATGCCACCCCAGACGGGTTGCAGCACCTCCTGTCCCGCAGTCGCTGGGAAGCGGACCGCCTCCGCGACGATCTGCAGTTCTATGCGGCAGAACAACTCGACGCATCGAAGGGCGTGTTGATCATCGATGACACCGGCTTCGTCAAGAAGGGCACCACCTCAGCCGGAGTGCAGCGTCAATATTCTGGAACGGCGGGCCGCACGGAAAATTGCCAGATCGGTGTCTTCGCCGCTTATGCCACCAGCCGCGGTCACGCACTGGTCGACCGCGAGCTCTACCTGCCCAAGTCCTGGACTGAGGATCGCGAACGCTGCCGGGCGGCCCAGGTTCCCGACCAGCGCGACTTCACGACCAAGAACGACCTCGCCCGCTCCATGATCCTGCGAGCCATGCGCTCCCCGCTGGTCTTCTCCTGGGTCACCGCAGATTCCGCTTATGGCCAGGACTCCCGCTTTCGCCGCTTCCTGGAGGACGCCGGCCTCTCCTACGTCGTGGCGGTGCCCAAGTCGCAGCAGGTCCACGGGCCGCGCATCGACTACCTCATCGGACAGGCCCCGCCCGAGGCATGGCAACGTCTGTCCTGCGGAGACGGCGCGAAAGGACCACGGCTCTACGACTGGGCGGCAGCCCGGCTGCCGGCCGTCTGGGAATTCGACGGCGACGAGCCCACGCGGCAACGCTGGATGCTCGCCCGCCGCAGCATCACCCGCCCCGCGGAGATCGCCTACTACCTGGCCAGTGCCCCGTTGGATGCCACCGTGGCCGACCTGGCCCGCATCGCGGGCTGCCGCTGGAAGATCGAGGAGTGCTTCCAGAGCGCGAAGAACGAGTGCGGCCTGGACCAGTACGAAGTCCGCCGCTACGTCGGCTGGTACCGGCACATCACTCTCGTCATGCTCGCGCACATCTTTCTCGCGGCGATGGCCGTCCAGGCACGCGAAAAAGGGGTGATGCGGCTGACACGCCCGACCTCGTGGACCTCACCCCGGCAGAAGTACGCCGCCTGCTGGCAGTTGAACCCCAACGTCGTCCTGCACGACGCGACTACGCAATCAGGTGGTCGCACTGGAGACGCCGTCACCAAGCACGCGCCCGACACTGTCACTACATGCGGCGCGGTCACACCTTCGCGGGACGGTCCGCCAAGACCGCCCCGCACACCGACCCACCCCGCTACACTTCCCACACCCAAGCCGCTGACCAGCACTAATGGAGAAGTACGGCTGGAGTACTAGCACGCTGTCCCCCACGGCACCCCGCGCCTGAACCGGTCGGCCCGGCGGACGCCAAGCCGCCGGGCTCCGCCCCCTGGAGAAGCAATGCGACTTTCCTGGCCCAACCTCACCTGGCACAAGGCCAGCTGGCCCGCCCGCACCTACCACGCCAAGACTGCCGACGGCTCGTACACCTACACGATCGACCACGACGGAACCCGCTGGACCCTCCGCGCCTGGTGCAACCGCACGCCCGTCCGCCTCGGCTACCCGACCGCCCGAACCGCCGCCCGACTCCACAACCTCGCCCTCGCGGGATAGCCCGCGAGAGCACGCGAAGCACCTCAGCCTGCTCAAACAGCCCCTTCCGGGACACCGATTAGGTCGAGGTTGGCGTCGACGCGCCAAGCGCTGCGGACGCTGCGGGAGAGGTTGGAGATGTTCTGGGTGAGCTCGGAGACGCTGAGGATGACGGTGTCGAGGGGGAGGACGTCGGGGACGCCGGGGAGGTCAACAGCGGCGGCGGGTGGAGCGAGGGTGAGGGGGATGATGACGGCACAGGCGGCGGTGATGAGCAGCCTGCTCCAACCGGTGCGGACACGTTCGGCCATGGTGCTCCTCCTTACGCGTTGTCGGTTCAGCGTGACGCGCGGAAGGCGATCGTCAACAGGGTGCGGAACGGGGCGCTCAGGGCACACCACCGACCCGGGATGCCCCCACAACCCTGGATACCCTCATTGGCGCTGTTTGATATGGAGCGTCACTGTAACGATGACCTGCTCACCGCCCGCGTAGGGCGTCGGGGTGAGTAGTCCGTCGCCGGGGCCGGACGCTTCACTGCGGCCGTCCAGCTCACCCCGCATACCAGTCGGACGGCCTGTCGAGGCGACAGCGCCATGGCGCTGCGGCGTGGACAACGGCGAGAGCCTGACCGAGGCCCTGCGACGCGAGGTCGCCGAGGAGACTCAGACACACGTTGTCACGGCCTGCGGCAACGCGCCAACTGTCGGCGACTACATCAAGGGAGGACACCACCTCGGAACAAAACTAGGCACTGTCTGGCGGGTCAGGGGCGGAGCCACAGCCAGATCGCGGCGACGGTCACAGTGCCATGGAAGATGTAGGCCCTCTTGTCGTAACGCGCTGGGATCGCCTGGACGACGCCATAGCCGTCCACGGCCACGGCGGCGCAACCCGGACCGTCTGGGCGGACACCGATCCGGACACCACCCGGACCACTCCGGACACCGCAGGCACCGCCCCGTCCGAAACCGCTGCGACCAGCACGGACACCATCCGGACACCGCCTGCAGAGCCCCCCGCGCTCGGCCAAGCCTGGATCGCCGAGCGTGCCGAGCTCCTCCGCACCATCGACGCCCTACGCCGCGAGACCGACAGTCAACGCCGCCATATCCAGCTCCTCCTCGGCGGCGACCGTGCCCGGTGACCCCGCCCCCCTCTGCCTCTGCGGCCACCGCAGGGACAGGCACAACTCCCCGGCCGCCACGGGCGGCGTGCAATGCCGCTCCTGCCCAATCGACGACGAGGGCAGATGGCGCCACCTCTACACCCCCGACCACCACCCCGCGGCCGCCAGCACCGCCTGCTACGCCGCCAATTGCGCCGCCGCCCACCACCTGGAGCAGATACGAGCCCTAGGGACTGTCCGATGGGTCGTGGTGGGCTCATGGGGCGCGTCCTAGCTCGCGCAGTCACGGCGTGGCAAAATTCGCGACAGGCCGTCATTTTTCCGTTTCAGAGGGGTGGGCACATGCCCGAGGAGAAGCAGCCGTTCGAGATCATTGACGTGAGCGAGCCGAAACCCGAGGACGTGGGCACGCTGAGCCTGCGCTACGTGGACGGGGTGCCCACGCTCGTCGTCAGCGGCGGCGAAGCCGTTCCGGTTTCTCTCACGGTCGTCAACGACTCCGGCGCCCCTGTAGCGGCCTACGTGGCGGGCCCTGCGGTGAAGGCAAGGTCCATGAGCGTCGATCTCGACGCGAGCTTTTACATCGCCGACACCAGCAACCACCGCGTGCGCTGACTCGCGCGTGACCCGCCCCGGCACGAGCCGACCCCAAGCCCGTGCCGGGGTGGAGGTCTGTACAGGGTGGGCCTAGTACTCCAGCCGTACTTCTCCATTAAACGATGTCCCGTAAGGGGC
>NZ_JAGGOL010000050.1 GCF_018614525.1 Streptomyces sp. ISL-11 | reverse complement strand
ACGAGTCGCCGTATGCCGCCTGCCGGCGGGAAGTCCTGGAGGAGCTGGGCATCTCTCCCGTGATCGGCGCCCTCCTGGTCGTGGACTGGGCACCGAACGCCCAGGAGGGCGACAAAGTGCTCTATGTCTTCGACGGCGGCCTGCTCCAGCAAGGCGACTGGCACGCGATCGAGATCGCCTCGGACGAACTGCTGACAGCCAAGTTCCAACCGCCGGAAGCCCTCGACGAACTGTTGATTCCGAGATTGGCCCGCCGCGTGAAACAGGCGATCACAGCGCGGGAACAGGCACACCCGCAGTACTTGGAGCACGGCGCGCCGATGCCGATCGGCGCTCCGGCAACCTGATACGGGTGCGCCCCCGGATCTCCAACGAGACCGGGGGCGCATCCGTATGCCTTACCTAGGCAGCAACAGCCACTACCTGCGGCTCGGCGTCGAGCTTCGAGCCGTCGGCCGTGTCGTACGCCTCGCGGTCCAGGATCCTCTCCCGGGCGGAGACCAGGATCGGGACGACCGACTGTCCGGCCACGTTGGTGGCGGTTCTCATCATGTCCACGATCGGGTCGATGGCCAGCAGCAGGCCCACGCCCGCCATCGGCAGGCCCAGCGTCGAGAGCGTCAGGGTCAGCATCACCGTGGCGCCGGTCAGGCCGGCGGTGGCGGCGGAGCCGATGACCGAGACGAAGGCGATCAGGACGTAGTCGCGGATCTCCAGCTGCACGTCGAAGACCTGCGCGACGAAGATCGCGGCGATCGCCGGGTAGATCGAGGCGCAGCCGTCCATCTTGGTCGTCGAGCCGAACGGCACCGCGAAGGACGCGTACTCCTTGGGCACGCCCAGGCGCTCGGTGACCTTCTGCGTCAGCGGCATCGTGCCGACGGAGGAGCGGGAGACGAAGGCCAGCTGAATGGCGGGCCAGGCGCCCTTGAAGAACTGGAGCGGGTTCACCTTGGCGACGGTCGCCAGCAGCAGCGGGTAGACGCCGAAGAGGATGATCGCGCAGCCGACGTAGATGTCGGCGGTGAACGTCGCGTACTTGCCGATCAGGTTCCAGCCATATGTGGCGATGGCCGTGCCGACCAGGCCCAGACTGCCCAGCGGGGCGAGCCGGATGACCCACCACAGGACCTTCTGCAGCAGTTCCAGCGCGGACTGGCTGAGGTCGAGGACCGGCTTGGCCTTCGGGCCGAGCTGGAGGATGGCGATGCCCGCGGCGGCGGCCATGAAGACGATCTGCAGGACGTTCAACTCGGTGAACGGCGTGATGACGTCCTTCGGGATGATCCCGGTCAGGAAGTCGAGCCACGAGCCGTGCTTCTTGGGCTCGGCGCCGTCGGCGGGGGTCAGGCCCGTACCGGCACCGGGGTCGGTGAGCAGGCCGATCGCGAGGCCGATGACGACCGCGATCAGAGACGTGATCATGAACCACATCAGGGTGCGGGACGCCAGCCGGGCGGCGTTGGAGACGTTCCGCAGATTGGTGATCGACACCAGGATGGCGAAGAACACCAGCGGGGCGATCACCACCATCAGCAGCTGGACGAAGATGTCGCCGATCTTGCCGAGGGTGACCTCCAGCCAGTGGATGTCACCGCTCTTGGCGGCCCAGCCGAGCAGCGCGCCGAGCACGAGGCCGAGCAGGATCTGGGCCCAGAACGGGACCTTGGGTATGCGCCCGAACAGGGACGCACGGGAGGGCGTGGGTGTCGATGACAACGGAAACTCCGGGGACAGAAGTCAGATAACGGGCGTACAGGCGCCGTGGAGGTCCGTATGCACAGGATCTCCGGCCGCGGCGACATCGGTCAGCGGCGGCAACAAGCCGCGGAGACACAGCGGCAAAGATCGACGTGCAGGCGCGCCACGAGCACACGGCTCCTGGGGGATCGCTGCGCTGCTGCTGTCTTCATGTCCAATACGTTAACACTCGAACTTTGAGCCTCTCAAAGCCCTTCTTTGAGTCCTTGTCATGTCGAAGCCGCGCCGAAGCCACGCCGAAGTGGGGCGCGAAGCCCGAAAAATGCGCAATGCCCCACCCTCGGAGCGACCGCTCCGAGGGTGGGGCATTGCGAAAGACTGTGACGAGGGTTACACCCCGTCCTCCTGGCCGGCGTTCGCCGCCATCCGCTCCTTGGCGCGGTCGACGCGCGCCACGATCTGCTCGGACATCGCGTCGCGCTGCTTGCGCAGCAGCACCCAGCTGAGCGGCGCGGAGAGGACGAGCGCGAGCAGCACCATCCACACCAGGTTCGAACTGCCCACGCCCAGCGGGATGACGTGCGCGGAGCAGAGCCCCCAGACGACGGCGAAGCAGGCGATGAGCAGGCCGACGCGCAGAGCGGTGTAGCGGAGCGAGGCGAACTTCTGGCTACTCACGGACAGGACCTTCTTCTCAACGGCAACCGAAAGGGTCGCTTCCAGTCAAGCACGACCCGGAAGCGGATCTCCGCAAGGGGTCATACCCGCATCGGCTGCGGCGACTCGCGCAGCGAGGCGTCCGGGCCGGGGTACTCGCGGATGACCTCGTAGCGCGTGTTGCGCTCCACCGGGCGGAAGCCCGCCTCGCGGATGAGGTCGAGCAGGTCGTCGCGGCCGAGCTTGTTCGGCGTGCCGTAGTTGTCCGCGTCATGGGTGATCTTGTACTCGACCACCGAGCCGTCCATGTCGTCCGCGCCGTGCTGGAGGGCGAGCTGCGCGGTCTGGACGCCGTGCATCACCCAGAAGACCTTGACGTGCTGGACGTTGTCGAAGAGCAGGCGCGAGACCGCGAAGGTCTTCAGTGCCTCGGCGCCCGTCGCCATGGAGGTCCGCGCCTGGAGGCGGTTGCGGATCTTGCCGTCCTTCATGTCCACGAAGTCGTGCTGGTAGCGCAGCGGGATGAAGACGTGGAAGCCGCCGGTCTCGTCCTGGAGCTCACGCAGCCGCAGCACGTGGTCCACGCGGTGACGCGGCTCCTCGATGTGCCCGTAGAGCATCGTCGCGGGGCCCTTGAGGCCCTTGGAGTGCGCGAGGCGGTGGATGCGCGACCAGTCCTCCCAGTGGGTGTCGTGGTCGACGATGTGCTGCCGGACCTCCCAGTCGAAGATCTCCGCGCCGCCGCCGGTCAGGGACTCCAGACCGGCGTCGATCAGCTCGTCGAGGATCTCGGAGGCGGGCATGCCCGAGATCTTCTCGAAGTGCTGGATCTCGGTGGCGGTGAACGCCTTCAGGGAGACGTTCGGCAGGGCCTCCTTGAGCGCCTTCAGCGAGCGCGGGTAGTAGCGCCACGGAAGGGTCGGGTGGAGGCCGTTGACGATGTGCAGCTCGGTGAGGTTCTCGTTCTCCATCGCCTTGGCGAGGCGGACGGCCTCCTCGATGCGCATCGTGTACGCGTCCTTCTCGCCCGGCTTGCGCTGGAACGAGCAGTACGCGCACGACGCCGTGCACACGTTCGTCATGTTGAGGTGACGGTTGACGTTGAAGTGGACGACGTCGCCGTTCTTCCGCGTACGGACGTGGTGCGCGAGCCCGCCCAGCCAGGCCAGGTCGTCGGACTCGTAGAGGGCGATGCCGTCCTCACGGGTCAGCCGCTCCCCGGCGTGGACCTTCTCCTCCAGCTCACGCTTGAGCCCAGCGTCCATGGCGTCCGCCTCTCCCATACATCCGCTTCTGCGACTTGTCGAGCCTACTCCCCCGCATTTCGCGCGGGAGCGGCCCCCATGCGCAACGGCCCGCCGGCGGACGCCGCCGTCACTGTGCCTCTTCCGGCAGCTCCCCGACCCGGTTCTCCCACTTCGTCGACAGCACGATCGTCGTCCGCGTACGGCTGACGCCCTTGGTCCCCGACAGCCGGCGGATCGTCCGCTCCAGGCCGTCCACGTCGCCGACGCGCACCTTGAGCATGTACGAGTCGTCGCCCGCGATGAACCAGCAGTCCTCGATCTCCTCCAGGTCCCGCAGCCGCCGCGCCACGTCCTCGTGGTCGGCGGCGTCCGAGAGCTGGATGCCGATCAGCGCCGTGACGCCGAGGCCGAGCGAGGCGGCGTCGACGGTCGCGCGGTAGCCGGTGATGACACCGGCCGCCTCCAGCCGGTTGATCCGGTCCGTGACGCTGGGTCCCGAGAGGCCCACGAGCCGGCCCAGTTCCGCGTACGAGGCCCGGCCGTTCTCCCGGAGGGCCTGGATGAGCTGCCTGTCCACCGCGTCCATAACCTGGCACCTTTCAATAATCAGCGAACTCGTCGCTTTGCATGTAGAATCTAAGGCATACAGGGGTTCACGACCTGTGAATCTCTCGACAGATCCCTAGATCAACGACGATCCTTCAGGAGTGATCTTCCCGTGTACACGATCGAGATGGCCTACGCCCGTATGCGCGAGCTGCAGGACCTGGCCAACCGCTCGCGTGCCCACCGGCCCACCGCCGAGCGTCGCGCCGAGGACCGCGCGAGCCGCGCGGCGCACGCCGAGAAGCGCTGAGCCCTCACCCCGGAGAGCGGGCCTGACCCAGCTCTCCCTTCCACCGGCGGTACAGCTGGTGCGGCACACCGGCCGCGTCCAGCACCCGCCCCGCGACGAAATCCACCAGATCCTGGATATGCGTCGCACCCGCGTAGAACGCCGGAGAGGCGGGCAGCACCACGGCGCCCGCCTCATCGAGCGCCACCAGCTGCTTGAGCGTCGAGCCGCTCAGCGGCGTCTCCCGCACCGCGACGACCAGCGGACGCCGCTCCTTGAGCGTCACGCTCGCCACCCGCTGCAGCAGGTCCTTCGACAGCCCCAGCGCCACCCCGGCCACGCACGCCGTGCTCGCCGGGACGATGAGCATCCCCTTGACGGGGTACGAGCCGGACGACGGTCCCGCCGCGAGGTCCCCGGCCGCCCAGTACTTGACGTCCGACACGTCGGCCTCGAAGGAGTGCGGCTTGCCGTCGGCGCCCAGTTCCAGCCAGCCACGCAGATCCTCCCGCCAGTGGGCGTCCCGGAACCCGATGCCGGTCTCATCCAGCAGCGTCAGCCGCGACGCCCGGCTCACCACCAGGTCCACGGCCTCCCCCGCGGCGAGCAGCCCCCGCACGACGGCGGCGGCGTACGGCGTACCGGACGCGCCGGACACACCGACCACCCATGGCCGGCGTTCCTGACGTTGCGTTACGTGTTCGTACGGCTCCACGGCACCGAGCCTAGCCGCAGCCGCCGGGCGCTCCCCGCCGCCCACCGGGGCCGACATCCTGACGGAAAACTCCTTTGACATGATTATTCGGACTGGATTTCAGTTGTCTTGTACAGGACCAACCACGTGTACGGGACCAACCCATCGGGGAGCTCATCATCAATCGGAAGCGCAAGGCCCTCGCCGCCGTCGGCTGCCTGGCCGTCATCACCGCGGCGACCGCCGCCTGCGACCCCACCGAGTCGCTCAGTGCGGACGTCAAGGTGAAGCAGGCGTTCGACAAGCTGGGCAAGCAGAAGTCGGTGTCCGCCGAGATCGGCTTCGACGCGAACGCGGACAAGATCTTCACCGCTCTGCGGGGCGAGGACGACTTCACCCGTGAAGACGCCGGCGTGCTCTCCGACCTGAGGCTCTCCTACGCCCTCAGCTCCGACAAGCCGCTCAAGGACGTCGAGGAGGACGACGACAAGACGGCGGGCTCGGTGCAGGTCTCCAAGCGCGACGGCAAGCCGCTGTTCGAGATCCGCGCGATGGGTGCCGACAAGCTCTACGCGCGCGGTGACCTCAAGAGCGTCCTGGAGCTCGCGGACAAGGCCGACAAGGGCGGCAAGGGCAAGAGCGGCAAGTCCGCGTCCGGCCGCGAGGCCCTGGACCAGCTGGCCAAGAAGGCCGACTCGCTGCCGTCCTCCATGGACGCGGTCAAGGGCGCCCTGAAGGGCGAGTGGATCCTGCTCGACCCCAAGTCCTTCGAGGAGTTCAGCAAGTCCAAGGGCGGTGCCAAGGGCAGCGACAAGAAGCTGGACCCCAAGGCGCAGAAGCAGCTCTTCGACAGCCTGGAGAAGGCGCTCGGCGACAACGCCACCTTCAAGGACGCGGGCAAGAAGAACGGTGCCGACCACGTGAAGGTCACCGTTCCGGCGAAGAAGTTCGCCCAGGACCTCAAGGAGGGCCTCAAGCCGCTCAAGGACAAGCTGGGCGACAAGGCCGGCAAGCTCGACGGCCTGGACAAGGTCAAGGACAAGGACCTCACGGTCGACGTGGCCGTCAAGGACGGCATGGTCTCCGGCCTGACCCTCGACATCGCGCAGCTCAGCGAGAAGATCAAGGGCGAGCTGCCGCTGACCCTGGCCATCAAGGGCGGCTCCGGGAAGATAACGGCGCCCGCCGGCGCCAAGGAGCTCAAGCCGCAGGACCTGCTCGGCGCGGCCATGTTCATGTTCCGCGACAAGATGCCGGGCATGGGCAAGGGCGGCGGCATGGACAGCGGTGTGAACAGCGGCGCGGACCAGAGCCCGTTCGGCGGTCCGGACATGGACTTCGACCTCTGATCCGCTGACCCGCGCGGTCCCGTACACACGAGAGGGCGGCCCACCACCATGGTGGGGCCGCCCTCTCGCGTACGTCCGGACCGGCTACCAGCCGAGGCCCTGGCTGACGAGGTCCATCAGCGCGAAGATGAAGAGGCTGATCCCGATCACGCCGTTGACGGTGAAGAAGGCCCGGTTCAGCCGCGACAGGTCGTGCGGGCGCACGATCGTGTGCTCGTAGGCGAACGCCACCACGACCACCACCAGCCCGGCCCAGAAGAACGGCCCCGCGTCCGTGGCCAGCGCGAACCACACCAGCAGGCCCGTCGTGATCACGTGGCAGACCCGCGCGCCGTACAGCGCGGCCGGGACGCCGAAGCGGGCCGGGGTGGACTTCACGCCGTGGGCGCGGTCGGCCATCACGTCCTGGCAGGCGAAGATCAGGTCGAAGCCGCCGATCCAGACGCCCACCGCCAGGCCGAGGACCACCGCGTGCCAGGACCACTCGCCCGTCACCGCGAGCCACGCACCGACCGGGCCCATCGCCTGGGCCAGCCCGAGGATGGCGTGCGGGAAGTTGGTGAACCGTTTCCCGTACGGGTAGACCACCATCGGGATCACGGCGATCGGCGCGAGCGCCAGGCACAGTGGGTTCAGCAGCGCGGCGGCGCCGAGGAAGGCGACGACGGCCATCAGCGCGCCCGTCCAGGCCGACCGCACGGACACCGCGCCCGTGACCAGCTCGCGCCCCGCGGTGCGCGGGTTACGGGCGTCGATCTCGCGGTCGATGATGCGGTTGCAGGCCATCGCGAAGGTCCGCAGGCCGACCATGGCGACGGTCACCAGGACCAGCCGCAGCCAGTGGACGTTCCCGTAGGTGCGGTACATCGCGGTGAGGGTGGCGATGTAGGCGAAGGGCAGCGCGAAGACCGAGTGCTCGATCATCACCACCCGCAGGAATCCCTTGATCCTGCCGGTGCCGGGCGCGGGGCCGGGGCCGAGGACCCCTTCGGCGGTCGAGGTCACAGCCCGTACCCCGGTTCCGTGCCGCCGGCCACCAGTGTCGTAGGACGGGTCACAGCCCGTACTCCTTCCAACGCTTCGTCACCCGATCGGCGACTTCCGGATCCGACTCGACCATCCGCGGCCAGCCGCCGTCGCGCGTGTAGCCCTCCTCGGGCCACTTCGCCGTCGCGTCGATGCCCGCCTTGCCGCCCCAGAACTGCTGGTACGAGGCGTGGTCGAGGTGATCGACCGGGCCCTCGACGACCGTGAGGTCGCGCGCGTAGTCGGTGTTGCCCAGTGCCCGCCAGGACACCTCGTGCAGGTCGTGCACATCGCAGTCGGCGTCCACGATGATGATCAGCTTGGTCAGCGACATCATGTGCGCGCCCCAGATCGCGTGCATGACCTTCTGGGCGTGCTTGGGGTACTTCTTGTCGATCGAGACGATCGCGCAGTTGTGGAAACCGCCGGACTCCGGCAGGTGGTAGTCGACGATGTCCGGCACGATGATCTTCAGCAGCGGCAGGAAGAAACGCTCCGTCGCCCGTCCCAGCGGCCCGTCCTCGGTCGGCGGGCGGCCGACGACGATCGACTGGAGCAGCGGGCGCCGGCGCATCGTCACACAGTCGATGCGCAGGGCCGGGAAGGGCTCCTGCGGCGTGTAGAAGCCGGTGTGGTCGCCGAAGGGACCCTCCGGGAGCATCTCGCCCGGCTCCAGCCAGCCCTCGATCACGACCTCGGCGTTGGCCGGGACCTGGAGCGGAACGGTCTTGCAGTCGACCATCTCCACGCGCTTGCCGGAGAGGAAGCCCGCGAAGAGGTACTCGTCGATGTCGCCCGGCAGCGGCGCGGTCGAGGCGTAGGTCACGGCCGGCGGACAGCCGAAGGCGATGGCGACGGGCAGCCGCTCACCGCGCTTGGCGGCCACCTGGTAGTGGTTGCGGCTGTCCTTGTGGATCTGCCAGTGCATGCCGATGGTGCGCTTGTCGTGGCGCTGGAGGCGGTAGAGGCCGAGGTTGCGGACACCGGTCTCGGGGTGCTTGGTGTGGGTGAGACCGAGGTTGAAGAAGGAGCCGCCGTCCTCGGGCCAGGTGAAGAGCGCGGGCAGCTGGTCGAGGTCGACGTCGTCGCCGGTCAGGACCACTTCCTGGACCGGCGCGCTGTCGGACTTGACCTTCTTCGGCGGTACGTGCGCCATCGCGCCGAGCTTGCCGAAGGCTTCCCGGATGCCGACGAAGCCGTGCGGCAGCTCCGGCTTGAGCAGCCCGCCGATCTTCCCGCTGATCTCGTCGTAGGACGTCAGGCCGAGCGCCTTGAGCAGCCGGCGGTCGGTGCCGAAGACGTTCATGGCGAGCGGCATCGCCGCGCCCTTGACGTTCTCGAAGAGGAGCGCGGGGCCGCCCGCTTTGTTCACTCTGTCGACGATCTCCCCGATTTCCAGGTACGGGTCGACTTCGGCCTTGATGCGCTTGAGGTCACCGTCGCGCTCCAGCGCCCGGAGGAACGAGCGAAGGTCGTCGTAAGCCATGCGTTCCAGTATCAAGCACGCACTACCCTGAACAGGTATCGGGGGCCGCCCGCGGCCCGTAGCGCCACACCCGGGGAGCCCGCCGCCATGCTCAGGTATCTGCCGTTCCTGCTGATCCTGGCGTTGTGGATCTACGCCTTCGTCGACTGCCTGAACACCCCGGAGGACGAGGTGCGCGGCCTGCCGAAGCTGGGCTGGGTGATCGTCATCCTGCTCTTCGGCGAGGTGCTGATAGGGCCGGTGGCCTGGCTGATCGCGGGCCGGCCGCGCGCGGCGGCGGGGGCCGGCGGCGGACGGGGCGGTTCCGGCGGCCGTCGGTGGGTCGCGCCGGACGACAATCCCGAGTTCCTGAAGTCCCTGAAGCCGGATCAGGACGGCGGCCGGGGCGACACGCCGCCCGCCGGCTGAGCGGGAGTGACCTCCCGCCTCCTTACGGCCCAGCGGACCATCACCCGATCAGGTAATAACATCCGCGCACCGAGGCGGGTGCCCCTGTCGAACACCGCCTTGTCACAGCCATTTGGCGCTCCCTTCACGCGTCCTCTCCTGCCGTCGGCACACCCGTGCCGCGAGAGTCCTTCGGGCCAGACTGAGGCCCCACGCGACTTCAGGGAGAGGGACTCGCCATGCCCGACATGACCCGACGCAGACTTCTGGGCTCGGCGGCGGGCGCGGTCGGCGGCGCCGGTGCGCTGTCGCTGCTGCCGGCGAGCGTGCAGCGGGCCGTCGCCGAGAGCGCCGCGGAGCCGGCCCGGCGCGGCTCGCTCCGTGACATCGAGCACGTCGTCCTGCTGATGCAGGAGAACCGGTCCTTCGACCACTACTTCGGCACGCTGAAGGGCGTGCGAGGCTTCGCCGACCCGGACGCCCGGACGCTGCAGGGCGGGCGGAGCGTCTTCCACCAGCCGGACCCGGGGCACCCGGCCGGCCATCTGCTGCCGTTCCGCCTGGACACCCGCAGCACCAGCGCCCAGGCCATCCCCTCCACCAGCCACTCCTGGGCCGTGCAGCACGAGGCGTGGAACGGCGGGCGGATGGACCGCTGGCTGCCCGCCCACCGCAGGGCCGACGGCGCCAACGGCCCGTACGTCATGGGCTACCACTCCCGCGAGGACATTCCCTTCCAGTTCGCGCTGGCCGAGGCGTTCACCCTCTGCGACAACTACTTCTGCTCGGTCCTCGGCCCCACCTGGCCCAACCGGCTCTACTGGATGACCGGCACCATCGACCCCGGCGGCACCCGCGGCGGTCCGGTCATCGACAACACCGCGCCCACGCCGTACCGCTGGACCACCTACGCCGAGCGGCTCCAGGCGGCGGGCGTCAGCTGGCGCGTCTACCAGCAGAAGGACAACTACGGCTGCAACGTGCTGGAGCGGTTCCGGACCTTCAGGGACGCGAAGGCCGGCGATCCGCTGTACGAGCGCGGGATGCGCCGCCTGCCCGAGGGCACCTTCGAGGACGACGCCCGCAACGACCGGCTGCCGGCCGTCTCCTGGGTCATCCCCACCGGCCCGCAGTCCGAACACCCGCGCTACCTGCCGGCGGCGGGCGCCGACTTCGTGGCGAGGAAGATCGAGGCCATCGCCGACAACCCCGCCGTGTGGCGCAAGACCGTCCTCATCCTCAATTACGACGAGAACGACGGGCTCTTCGATCACGTCCCGCCGCCCGTCCCGCCGGCGGGCACGCGGGACGAGTTCGTCGGGGGTCTGCCCATCGGCGGCGGCTTCCGTGTGCCGTGCCTGATCGTCTCGCCGTGGACGGTGGGCGGCTGGGCGGCCGGGGACGCCTTCGACCACACCTCCGTACTGCGGTTCCTGGAGCGCTGGACGGGCGTGCGCGAGCCCAACATCAGCACGTGGCGCCGCCGCACCTTCGGCGACCTGACCTCGGCCTTCGCCTTCGCCTCGGCCGCGTCCGCCCCGCCGAGGCTGCCCCGGGACACCTCGGACCGGCTGGAGCGGGCCAGGCGGGACGTCACCCGCCTGCCCAAGCCCTCGTTCCCCGGCGCCCGCCAGGACCCGCCGGAGCAGGAGAAGGGCAGCCGCCCCCGGCGGTGAGCGCCTCAGCCGGCCGGCTCCCGCCGCTCGTACTCGCGGCGCAGCTCCCGCCACCGGTCGAGCGTCCACGCCGACCAGTCGGCGGGGCGGCCCGCGAGGGCCTCGCGGAGGTACTCGAAGTGGACGTGCCAGCCCGCCAGGCAGTCCAGGCGTACGGAGTCCGCGCCCGGCACCTCGTTGGTGAAGCGCAGCACGGTGCCGCCGCCCGCGGCCGGTTCGAGCTCGAAGCGGACGCGGCCGTGGATGTCGACGGTGTACTCGGCGACGCGGAAGGGCTCCCAGGCGGTGACCTTGCCGGGGGCGACCGTCGAGTGGCCCCGCTCGTCGGTGTTGAGCCAGCGCAGCGTCACCGCGCCGTCCCTGCGGGGCTCCAGGGGGTCGGCGGCGGCGAGCCACGCGGGGAGCACCTCGGGCGTGGCCACGGCCGCCCAGACCTCCTCCACGGGGTACGGGAGGGAGAGGGTGTACCGCAGGGTGTGGGTGCCGTCGTGGATCTCGGACGTGCCGTACGGGGAGGGGGTCTCCATGGGACCACCTCTACCACCGCGGCCCGCCGCCCGCGCTTCGAGTGCGCGGACGGCGGGCCGTGGTGGGACGGGTGACGGTCAGACGCCGGCGTAGGAGTGCTTGCCGGTGACGAAGATGTTCACGCCGTAGTAGTTGAAGATGTAGCAGCCGAAGGCGGCCAGGGCGATGTAGGCGGCCTTGCGGCCCTTCCAGCCGGCGGTGGCGCGGGCGTGCAGGTAGCAGGCGTAGGCGACCCAGGTGATGAAGGACCAGACCTCCTTGGGGTCCCAGCCCCAGTACCGGCCCCAGGCGGCCTCGGCCCAGATCGCGCCGGCGACGATCGTGAACGTCCACAGCGGGAAGACCGTCGCGTTGATGCGGTAGGCCAGCTTGTCGAGGGTGGCGGCGGAGGGCAGGCGCGCCATGGGGTTGTCGGTGTACAGCGCGGTCTTGGCCTTGAGGCGGGCGTACTTGCGGTCCTGCGGCAGCTCGTTCAGGTAGCGGCGCAGGCCGGCGCCGGTGCGGCCCTCGACCAGGCGCGCCTCGTAGCCGTCGCGGAAGAGGTAGAGCAGCGTGGAGCAGGCACCGACCCACAGGGCGGCGCCGGAGATGATCGCGCAGGAGACGTGGATCCACAGCCAGTACGAGTGCAGGGCCGGGACGAGCTGGTCGCTCTCGGTGTAGAGCACGCTCACGGCGAGGCCGAGGTCGAGCAGGATCGTGGTGACCAGCGGCAGGCCGAGCCAGCGCACGTTCTTCTTGGCGACCAGCAGGCCGAGGTAGACGGCCACGACCGTCACGCCGAAGGTCGTGGAGAACTCGTACATGTTGCCCCAGGGCGCCCGCTCCACGGACAGCGCCCGGGTGACCACCGAGCTCGCGTGGAGCAGGAAGGACAGCACGGTCAGCGAGATGGCGATCCGGCCGTAGACGTCGCCCTTCTCGCTGCCGCCCGCGGCGCCGGGCCCGTCGGGCACGTCACGGCTGCCGGCGACGTTGCGGGTGACGACCTTGGGGCGCTCCAGCACGGCGGTGCCGCCGGCCTTGGCACTCGCGGCGGCGGTGCCGCCGGTGGTCTTCGCCTCGGTGGTGATCGCCGCGGCGGTGCGGCCGACGGCGCTGCGACTGCCGAACACCCACTCCGCGATATGGGCGAGGAAGGCCAGGGTGTAGACGGCCATGGCCGAATAGATCAGCACATTGCTGATGTTGGCCATGTTCTCGTTGGCTGCGGCAGCGATGGGGATCACGCGCGCGCTCCTTCGGAGGAATCAGCGGAATCTGCGGCGGGGTCGGGATCGGCGTCGGGGGCGGGCGGGGCGCCGGCCTGGAGCGCGACGGCGAGGTCGGCGAGCTCGTCGCCGAGCTTCGCGGACTCGCTGCGGCCGAGCCCGGCCAGCTCGACGACGGTGTGCCCGTCGTCGCCGCGGACCGCCCGCACCCACACCCGGCGGCGCTGGATGAAGAGGGACCCGGCCACCCCGACCAGGGCGGCGACCGCGCCGGCGAGGGCGGTGGCGTTACCGGGCTGCTGGGAGACCTGGAAGGTGGCCCAGGGCTTGATGGCGTCGAACGTCAGCGTGCCCGCGCCGTCGGGCAGCGTCATCGTGTCACCGACCGCGAGCGCCTGGGCGAACGCGCGGCCGTCCGTGTTCTTGAACTGCTTCATCTTCGACACGTTCAGCTGGTAGACGCTCTGCGGCGTGCCCGCGTCGATGCCCAGGCTGCCGCGGTAGGCGGTCAGGACCAGCCGCGGGTTGTCCAGGGCGGGGAACTGGGAGCGCATCTGACCGGTCCGCAGGTCCAGCGTCGGCACGAAGTTGCCCTTGAAGCCGAGCTGGTCCTTCTTGCCGTTCTTGTCCCGGTAGTCCGGCACCTTGATGATCGTGGACTCGGTGACGTTGTTGTCGAGCGGCAGCGAGGGGGCCGGGCCGCGGAAGGCGATGTCGCCCTTGCCGTCCCGGACGGTGACGATCGGCGCGTAGCCGTGCCCGATGAGGTAGACCTTGGAGCCGCCGGTCTCCAGCGGTTCGTTCACCTTGATCGTGGCCTTGCGCGGCTCGCCGTCGGGGCCGTCCGCGTAGGTGACGTGGGCCTCGTACGTCCGGGGCGTGCCGCGCTGGGGGCCGGTGCGCTCGTAGGTGCCCTCGAAGCCGTCCATGACGAAGCTGAAGGGCTTGAGGTCGTCGGCGCGGAAGAGGGAGCCGGACTTGAAGTCGTCGTACTGCGTGAGGTTGTTGGCGAAGCCGTCGCCCTCGACGATCAGCTTCTGGCCCTCGGACTTCCACAGCTGCCCGGACGCGAAGGCCACGAGCATCACGATCAGCGCGATGTGGAAGACGAGGTTGCCGGCCTCGCGCAGATAGCCCTTCTCGGAGCCGACCGCGTCACCGGAGAGCCGGGTGCGGAACCAGCGCCGCCTGAGGAGCTTCTCCGCCGCGGCCAGCACCCGCTCGGGCTCGGCCTCGGTGCGCCAGGTGGTGTACGCGGGCAGCTTCGTCAGCCGGCGCGGCGCGGCCGGCGGGCGGCCGCGGAGCTGGCCGACGAACTGCCAGGTGCGCGGGACGATGCAGCCGATGAGCGAGACGAACAGCAGGATGTAGATCGCGGAGAACCACACCGAGCCGTAGACGTGGAAGAGGCCGAGCTTGTCGTAGACCGGCGCGACGGTGTCGTGGGCCTTGTGCCACTCCTCGGCCTTCACCGCGTCGACGCTCGTCTGCGGGATCAGCGAACCGGGAATGGTCGCCAGCGAGAGCAGGAACAGCAGGATCAGCGCGACCCGCATCGACGTCAGCTGCCGCCAGAACCAGCGCGTCCAGCCGACGGCCTCCCGTCCCGACCAGGCCAGCCGGCCCAGTGCACCGGGCCGCCGGACGCCGCCGAACGAGCCGGGCACCGCCTGCCCGCTCTCCTCGGCCGGGGCCGTGGACAACTGGGAACCGGCGACGCCGACGTCCTTGTCCTCGTCGGGGGGCGTTGTCTCTGTGCTGTGCATCGATCAGACCTCGGGGACGAAGGAGTCGGACCACTGGCGCATTTCGGCGATCATGTGGTCCCAGGCGCCGGTCAGCAGCAGCACACCGACCGCGACCAGCATGCCGCCACCGATCCGCATGACCCACGCATAGTGCCGCTTGACCCAGCCGAACGCGCCGAGTGCGCGCCGGAAGGCCACCGCGGCGAGTATGAAGGGCAGCCCCAGGCCGAGGCAGTAGGCGAACATCAGCAGCGCGCCGCGCCCGGCACTGCCCTGGTTCATCGCGAGCAGCTGCGCCGAGGCGAGCGTCGGTCCGACGCAGGGCGCCCAGCCGACGCCGAACATCGCGCCCAGCAGCGGCGCGCCGGCCAGCCCCATCGCCGGCTTCCGGTGGAAGCGGAACTCCCGCTGGCCGAAGCGCGCGAGCAGGCCCATGAAGGCGAGGCCCATCAGGATGGTGAGCACTCCGAGGACCTTGGAGATCGTCTCCTGGTAGCGGAGCAGGTCCTGGCCGAAGTTGCCGAAGAGCGCTCCGCCGGAGACGAAGACGGCGCTGAAGCCGAGTACGAAGAGCGAGGCGCCGGCGATCATCCGGCCGCGCCGGGCCTCGGCCATGTCGGTGCCGCTGACGCCGGTGACGTAGGAGAGGTAGCCGGGGACGAGCGGCAGCACGCACGGGGAGAAGAAGGAGACGAGCCCGCCGAGCACCGCCACGGGCAGGGCCAGCAGCAGCGCCCCGGTCAGGACCGTCTGGTTCATGTCCCCGACGGCGGCGAGGGTCGTGACGGCGGTCACCGGGTCACTTCTCCGCGACCAGCGGGTCGAGCGTCTTGCGCAGCTCTTCCTCGCTCAGCGCCTTGATCGCGCGGGCGGCGATCTTTCCGTCCCGGTCGATGAAGACGGTCGAGGGGATGGACTGCGGGTTGAGGCTGCCCTTGGGGAAGCGCAGCAGCAGCTTGCCCGCGGAGTCGTAGAGGCTCGGGTACGGGACCTCGTACTCCTTCTCGAACTTGATCGCCGGGGCGGGGTCGGGGTCGCGGGTGTTGAGCCCGACGAACTGCACGCCCTTGTCCTTGTAGGCGTTGGCGACCGTGACGAGGTTCTTGGCCTCGGCCCGGCAGGGCGAACACCACGAGCCCCAGACGTTCAGGACGACGATCTTGCCCTTGTACTCCTCGGCGATGTCGAGCGCCTTGCCTTCGAGCGTCTTGCCGTCGAGGGCGGGCGCGGCCTGCCGGCCGCTCTTGTCACTGACGACGCTGACGCCCCCGGTGCCCTGCACGAACTGCGTCTGGCCCCCGCTCTTGGGGTTGTCGCCCGAACCGCACGCGGTCAGGGACAGGGCCGCGGCGGCGGCGAAGACGGCCGGCAGGGTGGTACGCCGGCGTGGGACAGGGCGTCGAAAGGCGCGGCAGGCACTCATGTGAAAAGTTTCGCATGGTCCGTTTAGGGATCTTCCGCACCCCCCTCCGGGTCCCCTCGTACGGGTCCGGGCCCGGCCGAGCGGGGCGTGGCCCGGCCCGGCATGCCCGGCCGTCAGTCGCCCTTGGCGCTCCACTTCTGGCCCACGTCGAGCTTGCGCAGCTCCCGCAGGACGTCGGGGTCCTGCGCGTCGAGCCAGTCGACGAACTGCCGGAAGGAGACCATCCGGACGTCCTTGTGCTTGTCGTCGGCGATGTGCTTGATCGCCTCCTCCACGGCGTCCATGTAGATGCCGCCGTTCCACTGCTCGAAGTGGTTGCCGACGAAGAACGGCGCCCGGTTCGTCTCGTACGCGCGCTGGAAGCCGGAGATGTATGCCTCCGTCGCCTGTCGCCGCCACTCCGGGTGCCGGGACTTCGGGCCGCGCGTGGTGTTCTGCGACTGATTGGCGAGGATGTTGTAGTCCATCGACAGGACTTCGAACGAATGGCCGGGAAAGGGCATCTGCTGCAATGGCAGGTCCCACACGCCGCGCTTCTTCTTCGGCCACATCTGGAGTCCGCCCGGCGAACTCGCGTCGTAACGCCAGCCCAGCTTCGCGGCGACCGGCAGCAGATTGCCCTGGCCCAACAGACACGGCGTACGGGCGCCGATGAGTTCCTTGCGGTAATCGAACGGCAGGGGCTCCAGGTCATTGAAGCCGGTATTCGTCCGCCACTCGGTGACGAACGAGATCGCCTGCTCGATCTCGGACTCCCAGTCCTCACCCGTCCAGCCGCCCACCGAGCCGGAACCGGAACAGAAATGTCCGTTGAAGTGGGTGCCGATCTCATGGCCTTCGAGCCACGCCTCGCGCAGATTCTCCAGCGTCGCACGAATGTGCTCGTCGGTGAGATAGCCGATGTCGGATGCGCCGACCGGGTTGTTCGGAGGCTTGTAGAGGTTCTTCTTCGACTCGGGGAGGCAGTAGACCCCGGACAGGAAGAACGTCATCCGCGCTCCGTGGTCCCTGGCCAGCTTCCGGAAGCGCGGGAAGAGACCATTGCCGACCTCACCCGCACCGTCCCAGGAGAAGATCACGAACTGAGGTGGCTTCTGCCCCCGCTCCAGCCGCACGGGCCTGGGCGGCTGGTTGGGCTGCGGCCCGGCGTTGGAGGTGGAGCCGTCACCGATCGGACTCGCCTTCGCCCGCTCGCTCGCCTTCGCCGAGGGTTTCTCGGGTTCGGACCCCGGTGGGCCGGCGCAGCCGGCGACGCCCATCGCGGCGGCCGCGCCCACGCCCATTCCGAGGAGACCTCGTCGGCTGATATCGCGCATGTCGTCTCCGTCCGTACTCGCCGTGCCCTCCACGCGTCTGTCGTCCATATAAAACGACATTGCGTGAGAGGGCGCGCCGAGTACGGCGGTTGCGCATTTTTGCCGGTCTTTACGAGCCTTTACACGACTTTGTAGTGATGATCTTGCGGAGCCCGGCGAACGCCTCCTCGGATACGGCTCAGGCGCCGAACGCCTTCGACCCGCCCTTCACCGGCTTCGCACCCGCCAGAAGGTGCGCCGGCACCAAATCCCGAGCGGGCTCGCTGTATCCGACCGACACGACTTTGTCACCCCTGAAGGTGAACGTCGTCAAGCTCGCCAGCGTGCACTGACGCTTGCGCGGGTCGTGCCACAGCCGACGCCGTTCCGCGTAACTGCGCACGATCCAGATCGGCAGCTGATGGCTGACACAAACGGCCTCATGCCCCCGGGCCGCATCACGCGCCGCTTCCAGCGCGCCCATCATGCGGACCACCTGGTCGATATACGGCTCGCCCCACGACGGACGGAAAGGGTTCGTCAGGTACTTCCAGTTGTCGGGCTTCTTCAGCGCGCCGTCACCGACCCCGAACGTCTTGCCCTCGAAGACGTTCTCCGCCTCGATCAGCCGCCCGTCCGTCGCCAGGTCCAGGCCGTGCGCCTTCGCGATCGGCGTCGCCGTCTCCTGCGCGCGCTCCAGCGGCGAGGCCACCACGTGCGTGATGTTCCGGCCCGCCAGGTGCTCCGCCACCCGGTCGGCCATCCGCAGCCCCAGCTCCGAGAGGTGGTAGCCCGGCTTGCGCCCGTAGAGCACGCCCTCGGGGTTGTGCACCTCGCCGTGCCGCATCAGATGGACGACGGTCAGCTCGTCGCCCTTGGCCCTGCCGGCCCCATTGCTCATATCGGTGGTCATGCCGTCCATCATTCCGTCGCCTCGGCGGCCGCCCGCGCCGCACCCGGCAGAGCCGCCGCGATCCGCTCCACGGCGGCACTGTCGTGGGCCGTCGAGACGAACCACGACTCGAACGCCGACGGCGGCAGGTACACGCCCTGCGCCAGCATCGAGTGGAAGAAGGCATTGAAGCGGAACGCCTGCTGCGCCTTCGCCTGCTCGTAGTCCCGCACCTCGCGGTCGGTGAAGAACACGGAGAACATGTTCGACGCGACCTGCAGGCGGTGCGCCACGCCCTCCTTGGTCAGCGCCGCGCTCACCAGCGTGCGGATCTCCGCCGAGACCGCGTCCACCTTCTCGTACGCCGCGTCGTCCAGCAGCCGCAGCTGCGCCAGGCCCGCCGCCGTGGCGACCGGGTTACCCGAGAGCGTGCCCGCCTGGTAGACCGGGCCCGCCGGCGCCAGGTGCGCCATCACATCGGCGCGGCCGCCGAAGGCCGCCGCCGGGAAGCCGCCGCCCATGACCTTGCCGAAGGTCATCAGGTCGGGCGCGACGCCGTCGACGCCGTACCAGCCCGCCTTGCTCGTACGGAAGCCGGTCATGACCTCGTCCGAGATGAACAGCGCGCCGTTCTTCTCGCAGGCCGACTTCAGCCCCGCGTTGAAGCCCGGCTGCGGCGGCACCACGCCCATGTTGCCCGGCGACGCCTCCGTGATCACGCAGGCGATCTCACCCGGGTGCGCGTGGAACGCCTCGTGCACCGCCTCCAGGTCGTTGTACGGCAGCACGATCGTGTCGCCGGCCTGCGCGCCGGTCACCCCGGGCGTGTCCGGCAGCCCGAACGTCGCGACACCGGAGCCGGCCGCGGCCAGCAGCGCGTCCACGTGGCCGTGGTAGCAGCCGGCGAACTTGATCACCTTGGCGCGGCCCGTGAACCCGCGCGCGAGGCGGATCGCCGACATCGTCGCCTCGGTGCCCGACGACACCAGGCGCACCTGCTCGACCGGCTCGATCCGGGAGACGATCTCCTCGGCCAGCGCGACCTCGCCCTCGCCGGGCGTGCCGAAGGACGTGCCGCGCGACACGGCGTCCTGGACGGCCGCGATCACCTCGGGGTGCGCGTGGCCGAGGATCATCGGCCCCCACGAACACACGAGGTCGACATACTCGCGGCCGTCGGCGTCGGTGAGGTACGGACCGGTACCGGACACCATGAACCTGGGCGTACCGCCCACGGCACGGAACGCGCGCACCGGGGAGTTCACGCCGCCCGGCGTCACGACCGAGGCGCGGTCGAAGAGCGTCTGCGAGACCGGGGCTTCATATGAATAAGACACTTTGATCCTGACCTGCGGAAACGTAGGAAGGGACGGCGGTTGGCCGCGCGCCCCGGCTGGCAGCGGTGCGGAGTTCCCCTCGCTCGCGACCGGGCGTCAGCCCCCGCGCGTCTGCGAGACTGGGGCATCACATGGGTAGCTCACGCTAGCCATGGTCTCAGAGCCGGGCGGGGAGTCGTCTTCGGGCGTTTCACATGCTGTGCACGGGGGAGGTCTCTGAGACGATGATCGGGTTGCGCGGCGGGGGCTGCCCTGCGTAAAAAAGCGGTCGGGTGGAGATATGCATCGCGGTGGCGGACTGGGCGAGGGCACCGATGACCTGGGCCCCGAGCGAGCCCAGAGCTCCCGCAGGGGGCGCCACAGGGGGCGGCGAGAAGAGGAAAGCGCGGACAACAGGAGCAGTGGCCGGATGGGGGTGACCTACAAGTACTTCGGGGCCCCCGACGGAGCCAGCGCGGCCCGCGTCCCCATTTCCATGCGCCCGGAGGAGCTCGGCGGCGACGAGCTCGGCATGGGCGGCATGTTCACCAGGATCAAGCCCGAGACGGTGGCCGCGATGGTCCTCACCGGCATCGAGGGCATACCCCTGCACAAGGTCCCCCCGCTCGAACTGGTCGTCCTCCATCCCGACTACGCCGTCGTCAAGCTCCCCATGACCGTGGTCGACCCCCTCCGCGGCATCGGCGAGGAATCCGTCGGAGCGGCCGCGTTCATCTGGTCCACGGTCCCCGACCGCGGCGGCCCGCGCGACGCCTTCTCGGTCTACCAGCTCCTGCACGAATGGCAGGACTTCTCCCGCCGCCTGCACGAGAACGGCCACCAGCCCTACTGCCTCGTCTGGCCCTGAGCCCCGCACCCTTACGCTGCGGACATGCTCACCGCACGCTCCATCGCCCTCTTCCTTCTCGCCGCTCTCCTGGAGATCGGCGGCGCCTGGCTCGTCTGGCAGGGCGTCCGGGAGCACCGGGGCTGGGCGTGGATCGGCGCCGGCGTCCTGGCCCTGGGTGCCTACGGGTTCGTCGCCACCCTCCAGCCCGACGCCGACTTCGGACGCATCCTCGCCGCCTACGGCGGGATCTTCGTCGCCGGCTCGCTCGCCTGGGGCATGGCCGCCGACGGCTACCGCCCCGACCGCTACGACGTCCTCGGCGCCCTGGTCTGCCTGATCGGGGTCGCGATCATCATGTACGTACCGCGCGACCGCTGACTGTGACGCCGGGGACAGCCACCCGTACGGGCCTGCACATATCCTGCGCACGGATCACCCACGTCGCTTGCGCCTCAGGAGGCCCATCATGAGCACCCGCACTGCCGTCATCACCGGCGCGAGCAGCGGCATCGGCGCCGCCACCGCCCGCCGGCTGGCCGCCGAGGGCTACCGCGTCGTGCTCACCGCCCGCCGCGAGGACCGCATCGAGGCCCTCGCCGCAGAGCTCACCGAGGCGGGCCACGAGGCCGTCGCGCACGTCCTGGACGTCACCGACCCCGCCGCCGTCACGGCCTTCGCCGACTCCCTCGGCGACTCCGTCGACGTCCTGGTCAACAACGCCGGCGGCGCGCTCGGCGCCGACCCGGTCGCGACCGCCGACGCCGCCGACTGGCGCACGATGTACGAGGTCAACGTCCTGGGCGCGCTCCACGTCACCCAGGCCCTGCTCCCGCGCCTGCGCCGTGCCACCGACGGCGGAACGGTCCTGATGGTCTCCTCCACCGCCGGCCTCGCCACCTACGAGGGCGGCGGCGGCTACGTCGCGGCCAAGCACGGCTCCCACGTGATGGCCGAGACGCTCCGCCTGGAGCTGTGCGGGGAGCCCGTACGCGTCATCGAGATCGCCCCCGGCATGGTCAGGACCGACGAGTTCGCGGTCAACCGCTTCGGCGGCGACAAGGACAAGGCCGACGCCGTCTACGCGGGCGTGGCCGAGCCGCTGACCGCCGACGACGTCGCCGACACGATCGCCTGGACCGTCACCCGGCCGCCCCACGTCAACATCGACCTGCTGGTGGTCCGGCCCCGCGCCCAGGCGTCCAACTACAAGGTCCACCGTACGAGCTGACGTCCCACCGGTTCTCTACGAGAGGAGCGCCTTCGTGCGCGTCATCGCCTTCGACCACCTCGTGCTCAACGTCTCCGACGTCGAGCGCGCCCTCGCCTTCTACACCGGCCCGCTCGGCCTGGAGCCCGTACGCGCCGACGAGTGGCGCGCGGGCACCGTGTCGTTCCCGTCCGTGCGCGTCTCCCCCACGACCATCATCGACCTCGTGCACCGCGAGCGCGGCGAGTCCAACGTCGACCACATCTGCCTGGTCGTCGAGCCACTGGACTGGCAGTCGGTCGTCGACGCCGGCACCTTCACGGTCGTCGACGGCCCCGGCAGGCGCTACGGCGCCCGCGGCGACGCCGAGTCCCTGTACGTCCTGGACCCGGACGGCAACACGGTCGAGCTGCGGTGGTACCCGCAGGACACCCGGCCGTGAAAAAGGGCCCGGCACCCCGCGAGGGGTGCCGGGCGCCGGGCGGTCAGCCCTTCACACAGACGACCTGCTTGAGCTTGGCCACCACCTCGACCAGGTCCCTCTGCTGCTCCATGACCTGCTCGATCGGCTTGTACGCGGCAGGGATCTCGTCCACCACGCCGAAGTCCTTGCGGCACTCGACGCCCCGCGTCTGCTCCTCCAGGTCCTGCGCGGTGAAGCGCTTCTTCGCGGCGTTGCGGCTCATCCTCCGGCCCGCGCCGTGGGAGGCGGAGTTGAAGGAGGCGGCGTTGCCGAGGCCCTTCACGATGTAGGAGCCGGTGCCCATCGAGCCCGGGATGATGCCGAACTCGCCGCCGCCCGCGCGGATCGCTCCCTTGCGGGTGACGAGCAGGTCCATGCCGTCGTAGGTCTCCTCGGCCACGTAGTTGTGGTGACAGGAGATGACCGGCTCGAAGGTCACCTTGGCCTTCTTGAACTCCTTGCGGACGACGTCCTTGAAGAGCGCCATCATCAGTTCGCGATTGTGCTTCGCGTACTCCTGCGCCCAGAACAGGTCGTGCCGGTAGGCCGCCATCTGCGGGGTGTCCGCGATGAAGACCGCGAGGTCACGGTCGATCAGGTTCTGGTTGTGCGGCAGCTTCTGCGCCTGCCCGATGTGGTACTCGGCCAGCTCCTTGCCGATGTTGCGGGAGCCCGAGTGCAGCATCAACCAGACCGAACCTGTCTCATCGAGACAGAACTCAATGAAGTGATTACCGGATCCAAGCGTTCCCATCTGCTTCGTCGCTCGCCCCTGACGGAATTTGACCGCTTCCGCGACCCCGTCGAACCGCCGCCAGAAGTCGTCCCACCCCGCCGTGGCCACCCCGTGCAGCCGGCCCGGATCCACCGCGTCGTCGTGCATCCCACGGCCCACCGGAATCGCCTGCTCGATCTTCGACCGCAGCCGCGAGAGGTCGCCGGGCAGGTCGTTCGCCGTCAGCGACGTCCTGACGGCCGACATCCCGCAGCCGATGTCCACACCGACCGCCGCCGGGCACACCGCGCCCCGCATCGCGATCACGGAGCCGACCGTCGCACCCTTGCCGAAGTGGACGTCGGGCATGACCGCGAGGCCCTTGATCCACGGCAGGGTGGAGACGTTGCGCAGCTGCTGCATGGCGACGTCCTCGACCGTGGCCGGGTCGGCCCACATGCGGATCGGAACCCGGGCGCCGGACACCTCGGTGTAGGTCATGATTTTCCCCATTACCCCGTAAAAGAAAGATAACGCAAAAGCCGGACAAATCTCACGATTCACGACAGTGAACCGGCAGATGCGGCGGCACGTGCGGTAGACATACTGTCCGGCCGCCACCACAGCGGCGGCAACACGTTTTCGGGCGAGAGGAGCCACGGACAGTGCAGCGAAGGGCGTACGCACCGGCCGCCGCACTGGCTGCGGCCGTGCTCACCGCGAGCCTCGCCGCGTGCAGCGGCGCGTCCGGCGGGGACGGCTCGGGCGAGGACGCGAAATCCGGCAACCCCGGCTCGACGGCCCCCGCCGCCGAGCCCGGCAAGTACCGCGGCCTGCCCGAGCCGTGCGGCTACGTGAGCCGCGACACCCTGCGCCGCCTGCTGCCCACCGAGGACGACAGCGACCCGGAGGCCGAGAAGCTCTACAAGGGCCAGGCCGCCATCACCTACGACACCGACCGCCGCACCGGCTGCCGCTGGCGGCTGGAGACCCCCGAGGGCACCCGCCACCTCTCGGTCGACTTCGAGCGCGTGGTGTCGTACCAGCCGGGCGTCAGCGACGAGCAGCGCGCGAAGGAGCTGTACGAGCGCCAGGCCGCGGCCGCCCACATCCCGGCCTCGTCCGCCTCCGGCACCCCGTCGGCGACGCCGAGCGCGAGCGCGAGCGGCGGCGCCCACCCGCAGGGCGGCTCCGCCGGCGAGAAGCCCGCCGCGTCGGGCTCGCCCTCTTCCGCTCCCTCCGGCCCCAGCAGCCCCCCGGCCGACGCGGGCCGCTTCGCCCCGCGCGTCCTCGACGACCTCGGCGACGACGCGTTCGTCGACGACAAGCTGAACACCACGGGCTCCGGCGTGCACCGGGACATCTCGATCGTCTTCCGGTCCGCGAACGTCCTGGTGAGCATCGCCTACGACCAGTGGTCGCCCGACAAGCGCCACGAACCGAAGAGCGAGGACCTCCAGGGCGGGGCCCACGCCCTGGCCCGCGAGCTCGACGCCGGGCACTTCGGCAATTAGCCCGGCGAGTAACGCCCCACCTCGACCACCGCCGCGCGTCGGCCGCGTACCGTGCCGATCAGAAACGGGCGACGAACCCTTTCGGCAGCCCGCCCCACTCGACACTGACCGAGCGAAGGACCCATGCACCGAACAGCCCCGCGACTCGCCCGAATCCTCGCCTGCGCCGCAGTACCGGTGATGCTCGTCGCCACCGGCTGCTCGGACGACGACGGCGGCGGCGCCAAGAAGGCGTCCGCCACGCCCTCCAAGGCGGCGCCCAGCGCCTCGGCGACCACCAAGGCCGCGACCTTCGCCAAGCTGCCGGACGTGTGCAGGACCGTCTCGGAGAAGACGGTCGACAAGCTGGTGCCGAAGGCGAAGAAGAAGGAGGGCGAGGCCCTCCCCGCCACCGACGCCAACGACTCGGCCAGCTGCTTCTGGAACGGCCTGAACGACGAGGACGCCAAGGACCTCCAGTTCCGCACCCTGACCATCTCGCTGAAGCGCTTCACGGCCGACCCGACGCTGGGCTCGGGCGAGAAGCGCGCCGAGGCGTTCGTCGGGCAGCGGACCACCAAGGCGGCCACGGAGGACGGCGCCAAGGAGGCGAAGACCGAGAAGGTCTCCGGCATCGGCGACGAGGCGAACAGCGTGGCCTCGGACTACCGCAAGGACGACGACGACTACCGCAACGCGATCGTCGTCACCCGTAACGCCAACGTCGTGATCACCGTGAAGTACAGCGGCGCGGGCTACCAGGGCGCGAAGAACCCGGACGCGGGCGACCTGATGAAGGACGCGCAGAGCGCGGCGAAGGAGGCCGTCACCTCGGTCGCCGACGCGAACAAGAAGTAGCGGCCGTACGGCGAAGGGCCGCCCCCCGGATCACCGGGTGGCGGCCCTTCGGCCGTCGGCGAGCGGTTACGCGCCCAGGAGCTTGCGCACCCGGTCGGCACCCACGGCCAGCAGCAGCGTGGGCAGCCGCGGGCCGGTGTCCCGCCCGACCAGCAGGTGGTAGAGCAGCGCGAAGAAGGACCGCTGGGCGACCTTCAGCTCCGGCGTCGGCTTGGCATCGGGCTCCAGCCCGGCCTGGACCTTCGGCACGCCGTAGACGAGCGTGGTGAGCCCGTCGAGCGACCAGTGGTCGTCCAGGCCCGCCAGCAGCAGGCGCAGCGATTCGCGGGCCTGCTCGTCGAGCGTGGCGAGGTGCTCGGTGTCGGGCTCCTCGCGCACGATCGTGCGGGACTCGGCCGGGACCTGGGTGTTGATCCAGTGCTCGGCCCGGTCCAGGCGGGGACGGACCTCGTCGAGGCCGGTGACCGGGTTGGCCGGGTCGAGGTCGCTCAGGATCCGCAGGGTCTGCTCGTCGTGGCCGGCGGTGATGTCCACGACCGAGGCGAGCGTGCGGTACGGCAGCGGGCGCGGCGTGCGGGGCAGCTCGCCGGCGGCCGTCCGCGCGGCGCGGGAGTGCGCGGCGGCGTCGGCCGGCAGCACGCTGCCGTCGGCGACCTTGGCCTCCAGCTTGTCCCACTCGTCGTACAGCCGCTGGATCTCCTGGTCGAAGGCGATCTTGAAGGACTGGTTGGGCCTGCGGCGCGCGTACAGCCAGCGCAGCAGCGGCGCCTCCATGATCTTCAGCGCGTCGCCGGGGGTGGGGACGCCGCCCTTGGAGGAGGACATCTTGGCCATGCCGCTGATGCCGACGAAGGCGTACATCGGGCCGATCGGCTGCTCGCCGCCGAAGACCTTGCGGACGATCTGGCCACCGACGACGAAGGACGAGCCGGGCGAGGAGTGGTCGACGCCGGAGGGCTCGAAGATCACGCCTTCGTAGGCCCAGCGCATCGGCCAGTCGACCTTCCAGACCAGCTTGCCGCGGTTGAACTCGTTGAGCAGCACGGTCTCGGAGTGGCCGCACACGCAGGTGTAGGCCAGCTCGGTGCTCTCGTCGTCGTACGCGGTGACGGTGGTGAGATCCTTCTCGCACACGCCGCAGTACGGCTTGTACGGGAAGTAGCCCGCGCCGGAGCCGCTGCCGTCGTCCTCGGCGGCCGCGCCGGAGCCCTCGGCGGCCTCCAGCTCGGCCTCGTCGACCGGCTTCTGCTGCTTCTTCGCGGCCTGTGCCGGGTCCTTCTTCGTCCGGTACTGGTCGAGGATGGCGTCGATGTCGCCGCGGTGCTTCATCGCGTGCAGGACCTGCTCGCGGTAGACACCGGAGGTGTACTGCTCGGTCTGGCTGATCGGGTCGTACGCGACGCCCAGCTCGGCCAGCGCCTCCACCATGGCGGCCTTGAAGTGCTCGGCCCAGTTCGGGTACGCCGAGCCGGCCGGGGCGGGGACGGAGGTCAGGGGCTTGCCGATGTGGTCGGCCCAGGACTCGTCGATACCGGGGACGCCGCCCGGCACCTTGCGGTAGCGGTCGTAGTCGTCCCAGGAGATCAGGTGACGGACCTCGTGCCCGCGGCGCCGGATCTCGTCCGCGACCAGGTGCGGGGTCATGACCTCGCGCAGGTTGCCGAGGTGGATCGGGCCGGAGGGGGACAGGCCGGAGGCAACGACGATCGGTTTGCCGGGGGCACGGCGCTCCGCTTCGGCAATGACCTCGTCGGCGAAACGGGAGACCCAATCGGCCTCGGTGCTCTGAGCCTGAGCCACGGCACTTCCTTCCTTACGGTCCTGGCATGACCATTGTCCCAGACGGAAGGGGCGGCTCCGGGGTTGCTCGCGGCCGGGCGAAATAGGATCCCGGGCCGCGAGGGGCGCGTGGGATACTCGATGGCATCACTTTTGCCCTCTACCGGAATGGCACCCACCCCATGGCTTCGGTTCCTTCCCTCGCTTCCTCGCTCCACCAGCGCATCGCGGACGCTCTCTCGGCAGCCCTGCCGGAGGCCGGGACCGCCGACCCGCTGCTGCGACGAAGCGACCGGGCCGATTTCCAGGCCAACGGGATGCTGGCGCTCGCCAAGAAGCTGAAGGGCAACCCGCGCGAGCTGGCGGCCAAGGTCGTCGAGGGCCTGCCCGCCGGCGACCTGATCCAGGACGTCGAGGTCTCCGGCCCCGGCTTCCTCAACATCACGATCACCGACAAGGCGATCGTGGAGACCCTCGCCGCGCGCGCGGCCGACGACCGCCTCGGCGTGCCGTTCGCCGAGCACCCGGGCACCACGGTCATCGACTACGCCCAGCCGAACGTGGCCAAGGAGATGCACGTCGGCCACCTGCGCAACTCCGTGATCGGCGACGCGGTCGTACGGATCCTGGAGTTCTCCGGCGAGACGGTCGTGCGCCGGCACCACATCGGCGACTGGGGCACCCAGTTCGGCATGCTCATCCAGTACCTGATCGAGCACCCGCACGAGCTGGACCACAAGGGCGAGGTCTCCGGCGAGGAGGCCATGTCCTCCCTCAACCGGCTGTACAAGGCGTCGCGGACGCTCTTCGACTCCGACGAGGAGTTCAAGGCCCGCGCCCGGCGCCGGGTGGTCGACCTGCAGGCGGGTGACGAGGAGACCCTCGCGCTGTGGCAGCGGTTCGTCGACGAGTCGAAGATCTACTTCTACTCGGTCTTCGACAAGCTCGACGTGGCGATCCGCGACGAGGACATCGTCGGTGAGTCGGGTTACAACCACATGCTCGCCGAGACCTGCCGGCTCCTGGAGGAGTCCGGTGTGGCCGTGCGTTCCAACGGCGCGCTCTGTGTCTTCTTCGACGACGTCAAGGGCCCGGACGGCAACCCCTCGCCGCTGATCGTCCAGAAGTCCGACGGCGGCTTCGGCTACGCGGCCACGGACCTGTCCGCGATCCGCGACCGGGTGGGCAACCTGAAGGCCGACACCCTGCTGTACGTGGTGGACGCCCGTCAGTCCCTGCACTTCAAGATGGTCTTCGAGACCGCGCGCCGGGCCGGCTGGCTGACCGGCGAGGTCAAGGCCGTCCAGCTCGGTTTCGGCACGGTGCTCGGCAAGGACGGCAAGCCGTTCAAGACGCGTGAGGGCGAGACGGTCCGGCTGGTCGACCTGCTCGACGAGGCGATCGACCGCGCGACGGCCGTGGTCCGGGAGAAGAGCGAGAAGCTCGGACTCACGGAGGAGGAGATCGCCGAGCGCGGCACCCAGGTCGGCATCGGCGCGGTGAAGTACGCGGACCTGTCGACGTCCGTCTCCCGCGACTACAAGTTCGACCTGGACCAGATGGTGTCCCTCAACGGCGACACCAGCGTCTACCTCCAGTACGCGTACGCCCGGATCCAGTCGATCCTCCGCAAGGCGGGCGAGGCCCGGCCGGCCGCCCACCCGGAGCTCGCGCTGGCCCCGGCCGAGCGCGCGCTGGGCATGCACCTGGACCAGTTCGGGGAGAACCTCGCCGAGGTCAGGACCTCCTACGAGCCGCACAAGCTCGCCGGGTACCTCTACCAGCTGGCCTCGCACCTCACGACGTTCTACGACCAGTGCCCGGTCCTCAAGGCGGACACCCCGCAGCAGGTCGAGAACCGCCTCTTCCTCTGCGACCTGACGGCCCGCACCCTGCGTCAGGGCATGGGCCTGCTGGGCATCCGGACGCCCGAGCAGCTGTAGTTCACGAGCTCACCGGGGGCGGGGCGGGCACCCCGTCCCCCAGCTCGAACCAGATCAATTTCCCCGTCAGCCCCTGGGGTTGGTCCCGCAGCGCGAATCCGCCCCAGCTGTCCGCGTAGCGCATCACCAGTCCGAGCCCTCTGCCGCGCTCGGCCTCACCGTCCGGCAGGGCGGCCTTGGCCGGCCCGGGGAGCTTGGGGTTGGTGTCCCACACGGTCACCCGTACGCGTGTCCCCTCCCGCCGCACGCGCACGGAGGCGGGCCCGTCGGAGTAGCGGTAGGCGTTGGTGACCAGCTCGGACGTCAGCAGTTCGGCGGTCTCGGCGACTTCGGCGTAGCCGTGCTGCTGGAAGATGGTGCGCAGGGTGCGCCGCGCGATGCAGGGCGCGAGCGGATCGCAGGGGACCTGGAGGGTGTACTCCCAGTCGTCGCCGCTCTCTGGGTCGTTGCTCATGGAGGCGCTCCGTTGAGTGAGTGACGCGGTACACACGGTAGCCCCATTCGCGGGCGGCTCCTACCGGCGGCCGGTACGCGAAGAGCCGGGGCGGTCGTCATGACCGCCCCGGCTCTTCCGTATCCGCTGGTGCCGCTACGGGCGCAGTTCCCGCGCGACCTCCGTCGCCCAGTACGTCAGGATCATGTTGGCCCCGGCGCGCTTGATGCCGGTGAGCGTCTCCATGATGGCCCGGTCGCGGTCGATCCAGCCGTTGGCCGCGGCGGCCTCGACCATCGCGTACTCGCCGGAGATCTGGTACGCCGCGACGGGCACGTCGACCGCCTCGGCGACCTTGGCGAGGATGTCCAGGTACGGCAGGGCCGGCTTGACCATGACCATGTCCGCGCCCTCGGCGAGGTCGAGCGCGAGTTCGCGCAGCGACTCACGGACGTTGGCGGGGTCCTGCTGGTACGTCTTGCGGTCACCCTGGAGCGCGGAGCCGATGGCCTCGCGGAAGGGGCCGTAGAACGCGGAGGCGTACTTCGCGGTGTAGGCGAGGACGGAGACGTCCTCGTGGCCGGTCTGGTCGAGGGCGTCGCGGATGACGCCGACCTGGCCGTCCATCATGCCGCTCGGGCCCACGACGTGGACGCCCGCGTCGGCCTGGACCTGCGCCATCTCGGCGTAGCGCTCCAGCGTCGCGTCGTTGTCCACGCGGCCCGCGGCGTCGAGGACGCCGCAGTGGCCGTGGTCGGTGTACTCGTCCAGGCACAGGTCGGACATGATGACGAGGTCGTCGCCGACCTCGGCCTTCACGTCACGGATGGCGACCTGGAGGATGCCGTCCGGGTCGGTGCCGGCGGTGCCAGCGCCGTCCTTCTTGGCGTCCTCGGGCACGCCGAAGAGCATGATGCCGGCGACGCCGGCCTCCAGCGCCTCGACGGCCGCCTTCCGCAGGGTGTCGCGGGTGTGCTGGACGACCCCCGGCATCGCGGAGATCGGCACCGGCTCGGCGATGCCCTCCCGCACGAAGGCGGGAAGGATCAGGTCGGCCGGGTGCAGTCGGTGCTCGGCGACCATGCGGCGCATGGCGGGGGTGGTGCGCAGGCGCCGGGGGCGGGCCCCCGGGAACGTGCCGTACGTCGTGCTCAACTCCGTGCCCTTCTACGCGATCCGGGCCGCCGCTCGCTCGGGCGCGTCACCGGGTCGCCGGCCTCCAGGGCCGCGTCGCGCCGCGCCGCGCCGAAGTCCGCGAGCGCCTCGGCGAGCTTGTGCACCGAGGGCTCGGGCGACAGCACATCCACCCGCAGGCCGTGCTCCTCCGCGGTCTTCGCGGTGGCCGGGCCGATGCAGGCGATGACGGTGACATTGTGCGGCTTGCCGGCGATGCCGACCAAGTTCCGCACGGTGGAGGAGGAGGTGAACAGCACGGCGTCGAAGCCGCCGCCCTTGATCGCCTCACGGGTCTCGGCCGGCGGCGGGGAGGCCCGTACGGTCCGGTAGGCGGTGACGTCGTCGACCTCCCAGCCCAGCTCGATCAGGCCGGCGACCAGGGTCTCGGTGGCGATGTCGGCGCGCGGCAGGAAGACGCGGTCGATCGGGTCGAAGACCGGGTCGTAGGGCGGCCAGTCCTCCAGCAGACCGGCGGCGGACTGCTCGCCGCTGGGCACGAGGTCGGGCTTCACACCGAACTCGATCAGCGACTTGGCGGTCTGCTCGCCGACGGCCGCGACCTTGATGCCGGCGAAGGCGCGCGCGTCGAGCCCGTACTCCTCGAACTTCTCGCGCACCGCCTTGACGGCGTTGACGGAGGTGAAGGCGATCCACTCGTAGCGGCCGGTGACCAGGCCCTTGACCGCGCGCTCCATCTGCTGCGGGGTGCGCGGGGGCTCGACGGCGATCGTCGGGACCTCGCTGGGCACGGCGCCGTACGAACGGAGCTGGTCGGAGAGCGAGGCGGACTGCTCCTTGGTGCGCGGCACGAGCACGTTCCAGCCGAAGAGCGGCTTGGACTCGAACCACGAGAGCCGGTCGCGCTGCGCGGCCGCGCTGCGCTCGCCGACCACGGCTATCACCGGCTGGCCGCCGTCCGGGGACGGCAGCACCTTCGCGGCCTTGAGCACCTGGGCGATGCTGCCGAGGGTGGCGGTCCAGGTGCGCTGGCGCGTGGTCGTGCCGGCGACGGTGACGGTCAGCGGGGTGTCGGGCTTGCGGCCGGCGGAGACCAGTTCGCCGGCGGCGGCCACGACGGAGTCCAGCGTGGTGGAGACGACGGCCGTGACGTCGCTCGCGCCGACCTCGGACCAGCAGGTGGCCGAGGCGGTACGGGCGTCGACGAAGCGCACGTCGGCGCCGCCCTTGCCGTCGCGCAGCGGCACTCCGGCGTAGGCGGGCACGCCGACGGCCGTGGCGACGCCCGGCACCACCTCGAAGGTGATGCCCTCGGTGGCGCAGACCAGCATCTCGTCGGCGGCGTTGCCGTCGAGGCCGGGGTCGCCGAGGACGGCACGGACGACCCGCTTGCCGCCGCGCGCGGCCGTCATGACAAGATTGGCGGTGTCCCGAAGGACAGGTACTTCTGGGGTGCCGACGGTTTTTGATGCCTCGTCAGTAACCGTCTGCGCAGGCATGTCCACATGGGCACGCGCGTGCGCGCGCACCACGTCGAGCACCTGCGGGTCGGCGATCAGGACGTCAGCGGCCGCGAGTGCCTCCACGGCGCGGAGCGTCAGCAGTCCCGGGTCGCCGGGGCCGGCACCGAGGAAGGTGACGTGCCCGTGCACGGGGTGGTTAGGGGCGGTGGGGTTCAAAGTGCTCGCTCCCCCATAAGACCGGCCGCTCCCTTGTCGAGCATCGCTGCGGCGAGTTCGCGGCCCAGGGCCACGGCCTCCTCGCTGGACGACGGCACGGGGCCGGTGGTGGACAGCTGCACCAGCGTCTGGCCGTCGGTCGAGCCGACGACGCCGCGCAGGCGCATTTCGGTGACAACCTGCCCGTCGGCCAACAGGTCGGCCAACGCACCCACAGGTGCGGAGCAGCCGGCCTCCAGGGCGGCGAGCAGGGAACGCTCGGCGGTCACGGCGACCCGTGTGAACGGGTCGTCGAGCTCGGCGAGCCGGGCGACGAGCTGCGCGTTGGTCGCCGCGCATTCGACCGCCAGGGCCCCCTGACCGGGGGCGGGCAAAACTACGTCGGGCTCCAGGAACTGTGTGACGTCCCCGAGCCGCCCGATACGGCTGAGACCGGCGGCGGCCAGCACGACGGCATCCAGCTCGCCGTCGGTGACATAGCCGATGCGGGTGTCGACGTTGCCGCGGATCGGCACGGTCTCGATGTCGAGGCCGAGCGCCCGCGCCCACGCGTTGAGCTGCGCCATGCGGCGCGGCGAACCGGTCCCGACGCGGGCGCCTGCCGGCAGGTTCTCGAAGGTCAGGCCGTCGCGGGCGATCAGGGCGTCGCGCGGGTCCTCGCGGACCGGGATCGCGGCCAGGACGAGGTCGTCCGGCTGCGCGGTCGGCAGGTCCTTGAGGGAGTGCACGGCGAGGTCGATCTCGTCCGCGAGCAGCGCGTCGCGCAGCGCGGAGACGAAGACGCCGGTGCCGCCGATCTGCGCGAGGGACTCCCGCGAGACATCGCCGTACGTGGTGATCTCGACCAGCTCCACCGGGCGGCCGGTCAGCTGCCGCACCGCCTCGGCGACCTGGCCGGACTGGGCCATGGCGAGCTTGCTGCGCCGCGTCCCCAGGCGCAGCGGCCGCGAAGGGATGTCGTTCATGCTGGCTCCCGTGCTGAGTTGTACGTGTCGGCCCGCGAATCGGCCCTGCTGACGGCGGCCACCGCCTGCGGGTCGAGATCGAAGAGCTCACGGAGCGCGTCGGCGTAGCCGGCGCCGCCCGGGGTGGAGGCCAGCTCCTTGACGCGCACGGTCGGCGCGTGCAGGAGCTTGTCGACGACGCGGCGCACGGTCTGGGTGATCTCCGCGCGCTGCTTGTCGTCGAGGTCGGGGAGGCGGCCGTCGAGCCGGGCGATCTCGCTCGCGACGACGTCCGCGGCCATGGTGCGCAGGGCGACCACGGTGGGGGTGATGTGCGCGGCCCGCTGCGCGGCGCCGAAGGCGGCGACCTCGTCGGAGACGATGGCGCGCACCTGGTCGACATCGGCGGCCATGGGCGCGTCGGCGGACGCCTCGGCGAGCGATTCGATGTCGACGAGCCGGGCACCCTCGACGCGGTGCGCGGCGGCGTCGATGTCGCGGGGCATCGCGAGGTCGAGGAGCGCGAGGGCGACGGCGGTACGGGCCGGCACGGCGAGCGGGTCGCCGGCGCTCTGGCGGGGGACGGCGGGGGCGTCGGCGGTACGGGCCGCGAGGGCGCCCCGTACGGCGTCGGCCGTCAGGACCAGTCCGGTCGCGCCCGTGCAGGAGACGACGACGTCCGCGCGGGCGAGCTCGCCGGCGAGGGCGGTCATCTCCACGGCCTCGGCGGTGAAGCCGGCGGTGCCGGGGCCGCCCGCCTCGGTGAGGATGCCCGCCAGCCGCCGGGCCCGCTCCAGGGTGCGGTTGGCGATGGCGATGTGCGCCACGCCCGCGCGCGCGAGCGTGGCCGCGGCGAGCGAGGACATGGAGCCCGCGCCGATGACGAGGGCGCGCTTGCCCGCCGCCCAGTCGGTGACCGGGGCGCCGTCGGCGAGCTGCTCCAGGCCGAAGGTCACCAGGGACTGGCCGGCCTTGTCGATGCCGGTCTCGCTGTGGGCGCGCTTGCCGACCCGCAGGGCCTGCTGGAAGAGGTCGTTCAGCAGCCGGCCGGCGGTGTGCAGCTCCTGGCCGAGCGCGAGGGCGTCCTTGATCTGGCCGAGGATCTGGCCCTCGCCGACGACCATGGAGTCCAGGCCGCAGGCCACCGAGAACAGGTGGTGGACGGCGCGGTCCTCGTAGTGCACGTAGAGATAAGGGGTCAGCTCGTCGAGGCCGACGCCCGAGTGCCGCGCGAGCAGCGTGGACAGCTCGGCGACACCGGCGTGGAACTTGTCCACGTCGGCGTAGAGCTCGATGCGGTTGCACGTGGCGAGCACCGTCGCCTCGGTGGCGGGTTCCGCCGCGAGGGCGTCCTGGACGAGCTTGGCCTGGGTGTCACGGGCCAGGGCGGCCCGCTCCAGCACGCTCACCGGCGCGCTGCGGTGGCTCAGTCCGACGACGAGGAGGCTCATGCCGGCATCACGGCGGGGACATCCCCGTCCGGACCCTTCCTGCCGCCGGCGGCGGCGCGGGCCACGCGGGGCGGGGTGGCGGTGGTGGTCGTGGTGTCCTCGCCGGCCTTGCGCTGCTCGTGGAAGGCGAGGATCTGCAGCTCGATGGAGAGATCGACCTTGCGCACGTCCACGCCCTCGGGCACGGAGAGGACGGTGGGCGCGAAGTTGAGGATCGAGGTGACCCCGGCGGCGACGAGGCGGTCGCAGACCTGCTGGGCGGCGCCGGCGGGGGTGGCGATGACGCCGATGGACACCCCGTTGTCGGTGATGATCGTTTCGAGCTCGTCGGTGTGGCGCACGGGCAGCCCGGCGACCGGCTTGCCGGCCATCGCGGGGTCGGCGTCGATCAGGGCCGCGACGCGGAAACCGCGGGAGGCGAAGCCGCCGTAGTTGGCGAGCGCCGCGCCGAGGTTGCCGATGCCGACGATGACGACCGGCCAGTCCTGGGTCAGGCCGAGCTCACGGGAGATCTGGTAGACGAGGTACTCGACGTCGTAGCCGACACCGCGGGTGCCGTACGAGCCGAGGTAGCTGAAGTCCTTGCGGAGCTTGGCGGAGTTGACGCCCGCCGCGGTCGCGAGTTCCTCGGAGGAGACCGTGGGCACCGAGCGCTCGGAGAGCGCGGTCAGTGCACGCAGATACAGCGGTAGCCGGGCGACGGTGGCCTCGGGAATCCCTCGGCTTCGGGTCGCCGGTCGGTGAGTTCGGCCAGTTGCCACGGTGCTCCTGCGGGTAGAGCGGGGCTGCGGGCGGCGCCTCGTCCCAGGACCGCCCCGTCGAACGCAGGCTATGCCTTTGTGAACGCGTGCACAAAGATGGTGTCCGCTTTGTCCGGGCAAAGTGACGGGCGTCACGCGGTGTTTCGCCCCGATCCGGGAACCATCGGCCGCACCGCCGCGACCGCCGTACGGGTCATGGCGACACCAGGGACGCGCCGACGCGGACATGCGCCCTCACTTCCTGTCGCCATACCCCCGGACACCAACAAATCGCCACATGATGGTAGTCGACTCAGGCATCCATTCAGGACGTTCGAGCCCCGGCCGCGGGAGCGGCACAATGGCGGCATGACCCCGCTGCTGGGCCGTCGCGCCCGTAAGAACCCCGCCGACAGCACGGTCACGCTGATCGGCAAGCCCGGCTGCCACCTGTGCGACGACGCCGAGGCCGTCATCGCCGAGGTCTGCGGCGAGCTGGGCGCCCGCTGGGAGAAGAAGGACATCACCCAGGACGAGGAGCTCCACCGCAAGTACTGGGAGCAGATCCCGGTGATCCTCGTCGACGGCGCGCAGCACGATTTCTGGCGGGTGGATCCGGCGCGGCTGCGCCGGGCGCTCGGCGGGTGACACGCGGGGAGTGACCGGACCGTTGCGGGATGTTCACGCCACAGAATCGTCCCGGCTCCGGTTACCCCGAACAAACTGGCTATGCTCGCGGCATGGCCGCACTGGGATGGATCACTCCGCGCAGGCGCTCAGCCACGGCACGCAGCGTGCTGGCAGGCGAGGCCGCGGCGGAGGCAGCCCGCAAGTCCGCGCTGGAGAACGCCGAGGTGGAGACCCTCGCCGAGGCGCCCGCGGCGGCCCCGACGGAGCCGGAGTTCCCGGTCGTCGGCGACGTCCGGGCCGCGGCCTTCTTCGATCTCGACAACACCGTGATGCAGGGCGCCTCCCTCTTCCACTTCGGCCGTGGCCTCTACAAGCGCCGCTTCTTCCGGAAGCGCGAGCTGGCGCGCTTCGCCTGGCAGCAGATGTGGTTCCGGCTGGCGGGCGTCGAGGACCCCGAGCACATGCAGGACGCGCGCGACAGCGCCCTGTCGATCGTCCAGGGCCACCGCGTCTCCGAGCTGATGACCATCGGCGAGGAGATCTACGACGAGTACATGGCCGAGCGGATCTGGCCGGGCACCCGGGCGCTGGCCCAGGCCCACCTGGACGCGGGCCAGAAGGTCTGGCTGGTCACCGCCGCTCCCGTGGAGACCGCGACGATCATCGCCCGCCGCCTCGGCCTGACCGGCGCGCTGGGCACGGTCGCCGAGTCCATCGGCGGCGTCTACACGGGCAAGCTGGTCGGCGAGCCGCTGCACGGCCCGGCGAAGGCCGAGGCGGTGCGCGCGCTGGCCGCGGCCGAGGGCCTGGACCTCTCGCGCTGCGCGGCCTACAGCGACTCCGCCAACGACATCCCCATGCTGTCGATCGTCGGCTACCCCTACGCCGTCAACCCCGACGGCCGCCTGCGCAAGTACGCCCGCGAACACGGCTGGCGGCTGCGCGACTACCGTACGGGCCGCAAGGCGGCCCGGGTCGGCATCCCCGCGGCGGCCGGCGTGGGCGCGCTGGCGGGCGGTACGGCAGCGGCGATCGCCCTGCGCCGCCGGCGGCGCTGACGCCGGGGCCGCCACACCCCGCGCGCGGGCGGCGGAGCCGCCCCGCGTCGCTCCGGACGGCGTCAACGCCGGGCGCTCACATCCCGCCACCGGAGAGCGACGGCGCTTCGGCGTGTCGGCGACGATGAGTAACCACTCGTCACCCTCAGGCAATCCTGTCGTCATACCCTCACACAGCAGCGCTCAGTCCTCGCCCGTCCGGATTGCCACAACACGCTGCCCATTCGGCCACACCCTCGCCAAATCCGGTCAACTCCCTTCCATGGTTCGATATTTGATCGATCCCCAAGCGGTAAGAGATCGAACGGAAACGATGATTTGAGCAACTCGGTGTAGCGTCGCCTGTACGAAGCGTTATTCTCCTCAGACGCAAACCGGTACCCCCTTGTCCCTACGACGAGTGAACGGTTCCGTACTGCACGTGATGGAAGCTCTGCCTCTGGGAGTCCCGTGTACCCACACGTCGGGGTTGACGCCTCGGGCCTGGCTACGCTGCGCGCAACGGTCCTCGACCGTCTGCGCGGCTTCGTCCCCACCGCGTACGCCGTCCCTGCCTTCGCCACACCCGTCCCCGCCGGCCCCTGCTACGCCCTCGCGGAGGGCACCGCGGCGGTCGGCAGACGCGCCCGCCGCGGCGCCGGCGCCGGTACGTCCACTACGACCCGCCGCCCGAGCGCCGACAGCGACAGCGCCCGCATGCTGGACCTGGTCGAGCGCGCCCAGGCCGGCGAGGCCGAGGCGTTCGGCCGTCTCTACGACCAGTACGCCGACACGGTCTACCGCTACATCTACTACCGCGTGGGCGGCCGGGCCACCGCCGAGGACCTCACCAGTGAGACGTTCCTGCGCGCCCTGCGCCGGATCGGCACCTTCACCTGGCAGGGCCGCGACTTCGGAGCCTGGCTGGTCACCATCGCCCGCAATCTGGTCGCCGACCACTTCAAGTCGTCAAGATTCCGGCTCGAAGTGACCACCGGCGAAATGCTCGACGCCAACGAGGTCGAGCGCAGCCCGGAGGACTCCGTCCTGGAGTCCCTCTCCAACGCCGCCCTTCTGGAGGCGGTCCGCAAGCTCAACCCCCAGCAGCAGGAGTGCGTCACCCTGCGCTTCCTCCAGGGCCTCTCGGTCGCCGAGACGGCCCGCGTCATGGGCAAGAACGAGGGCGCGATCAAGACCCTCCAGTACCGCGCCGTCCGCACCCTGGCCCGCCTGCTCCCCGACGACGCGCGATGACGCCGGGCGGTCGTTCACTCACGAGCGGTGACATCGCCCGGGGCGCGTAACCCGGCCGCCGCGCCACTCGTTGTGCGGGATGCAGGCTCCCTGCGGTCGCGCCATGCCCACAGCCACTCACTCGAACGAGTGGATGCACTCAAGGCGCGCAACCCTCCAGGTCTTCAGGGGAGTCGACCGTCATGACGAGAGGAGGTGCCGCCTGTGATCGCGAACGTTTCGGCGCACCGGCGGGCGAACGCCTTCGCCCAGGCCCTGGAGGACCAGGAACTCCAGGGCGCGGCGGCCACGCAGCCGGACCCACCGGTGGAGAACACCGAGCGGGCGAAGCTGCTGGCCCTGGCGAGCGAGATCGGCGGGCTGCCCAGGCCCGAGCTCGACCCCGAGGTCAAAACCGTGCAGCGGGCGCAGTTGATCGCCGCCATGGAGGCCCAGTTCGCAGGGGGCTCCGCCGCCGTGCCCGAGCCCCGCGGGAGCCGGCCGGTGCGACGGGGTGCCCATCGGGCCCTGCACCGGCTCAAGCCACGCTCCCGCTGGTCCAAGGGGCTGGCGGCCGGCGGGCTGACGGTGGGGGTGGCGGCGGGCGCGTTCGGGGGCGTGGCCGCGGCCAGCTCCAACGCCCTGCCCGGCGACACGCTCTACGGCCTCAAGCGCGGCATGGAGGACCTCAAGCTCGGCATGGCCGACGACGACTCCGACCGCGGCAGCCTCTTCCTCGACCGGGCCGCGACCCGGCTGCACGAGGCGCGGCGCCTGATGGAGCGCGGCCGGTCCGGCCCCCTCGACCACGAGTCCGTGGGTGAGATCCGCAAGACCCTGGGCGGCATGAAGCACGACGTCTCCGAGGGCCACCGGCTGCTGCACGCCGCCTACAAGCGCGATCACTCGCTCGCCCCGATCCAGCGTCTCTCCTCCTTCACCGCGTCCCACCGCGAGGGCTGGAGCCAGCTGCGGGAGAAGCTGCCGGTCCAACTGGCCGATGTGGGCGACGGCGTCACCTCGGTCCTCGCGGCCATAGACCACGAGGTCGGCCCGCTGCGCTCCCTGCTGCCCACGGACGAGGACAAGCACGGCTCCAGGCCCAGCCCCGACTCCTCCGCCAAGGACACCCGAGGGCGCTCGGGCCAGTCCGCGCCACCGCCCTCGGCCGAGGTCCCGGACGGCAAGCACTCCGCCGGCCAGGGCCGGCAGCAGTCGTCGGCCCCGGGCGAGCGCGCCCCCCACAAGGGCCTGTTCGGGGACAACGGGCTGTTCCCGCCCCCGCCGAGCCCCGGCACCTCCGGCCCGGTCGGCCAGGGCCACGGCGGCAAGGACAGCGGCAAGTCCAAGCAGCCGGACATCACCATCCCGCCGCTGCTCCCGGACATCCTCCCGGGTCTGGGAATCCACGGCGAAGCGGAGAAATAGGAAGAAGAAGAGAGAGCGGGCGACAGCCCCGGCGGTCGGTGTTCTTCGTCTCGGACGGGGATTTCGGTGGGACTCAGGTCCCACCGGGTCTCAGAAGAACACCGACCGCCGCTGCACGAGCAGCTTGTAGACCGTGTGCTGAATCGTTTCTCGCACCTGGTCGGTCAGGTCGAACATCAGCATCGGGTCGTCCGCCGCCTCCGGCGGATACTCGTCCGTCGGGATCGGCTCCCCGAACTGGATGGTCCACTTCGTCGGCAGCGGCACCAGCCCCAGCGGGCCCAGCCACGGGAACGTGGGCGTCACCGGGAAGTAGGGAATGCCGAACAGCCGCGCCAGCGTCCGGGAGTTGCCGATCATGGGGTAGATCTCCTCGGCGCCCACGATCGAGCACGGCACGATCGGCGCCCCGGCACGCAGTGCCGTCGAGACGAAGCCGCCCCGCCCGAAGCGCTGGAGCTTGTACCGCTCGGAGAACGGCTTCCCGATCCCCTTGAAGCCCTCCGGCATGACGCCGACGACCTCCCCGCGCTCCAGCAGCTCCTGGGCGTCCTCCGCGCACGCCAGGGTGTGCCCGAGCTTGCGGGAGATCTCGTTGACGACCGGCAGGACGAAGACCAGGTCCGCGGCCAGCATCCGGATGTGCCGCCCGGCCGGGTGGTGGTCGTGGACCGCGGCCTGGAGCATCAGGCCGTCGACCGGCAGGGTCCCGGAGTGGTTGGCGACGATCAGCGCGGCGCCCTTGTCCGGAATGTTCTCGATGCCCTTCACCTCGACGCGGAAATATTTCTCGGCGATGGGCCGCAGCGCGGACATCAGGACCTGGTCGGTGAGCTCCTGGTCGTAGCCGAAGTCGTCGACCTCGTAATCACCCGTGATCCGGCGCCGCAGAAAGCTCAGCCCATGAGCCAGCTTCCGCTCCCAGCCCCCGCCCTCCGCCTCCGCCGGCCGCGCGCCCGCCACCGACCCGGCGGCCGGCCCGGACGCCGCCGCCCCCGCGGACTCCTCGGCCCGCTGCTGCGGTACGGGCGCGAGGGGCGCCGACGCCCGGTGCGTCCGGGAGCCGCGGCCCGCGCGCGTTCCCTTCCGCTTGGCCCGCGGTTCCTCGCCGAACGGGATGACCTTCGCGTCCGCCATGGTGGGTGCGCTCCTCAGTTCTGGCCACGGCCGGCAGGCAGGGCCGCGGCGATCCGGTCGACGGTACGGGCGAGGGTGTCGGGCGGCAGCAGTCCCGGGCCCCGGCTGCGCGCGTAGTCCTCGAAGGCTCCCGCGGTGGTGTAGCGGGGGGAGAAGCCCAGTGTCTCGCGCATCTGGGTGGTCCGGACGACCCGGCCGTGGGTGAGCAGCCGGATCTGCTCGGGCGAGAAGTCCGTCATGCCGACCGAACGCAGCGAGGAGCCGACCCAGGTGACGGTCGGCAGGAAGAACGGCAGGGTGGGCCGTCCGAGGCGCCGGGCGGCCTGGGAGAGCAGCAGCACCCCGTCGCCCGCGATGTTGAAGGTGCCGCTGTTGAGCGTGGAGCGCCTGGGCTCGCCGGCGGCGATCCGCAGGACCTCGATCACGTCGTCCTCGTGGACGAACTGCAGCCGGGGGTCGAAGCCGAGGACGGTGGGCAGCACGGGCAGCGCGAAGTACTGCGCCAGCGGGGAGTCCGCGTCGGGGCCGAGGATGTTGGCGAAGCGCAGCACGCACACGGCCACATCGGGGCGGCGGCGGGCGAAGCCGCGTACGTAGCCCTCGACCTCGACGGCGTCCTTGGCGAAGCCGCCGCTGGGCAGCGACTTGGGCGGGGTGGTCTCGGTGAAGATCGCGGGGTCGCGGGGGGCCGAGCCGTACACGCTGGTGCTGGACTTCACCACGAGGCGCTTCACGGTCGGGGTCTTCTGGCAGGCACCGAGCAGCTGCATCGTGCCGATGACGTTGGTCTCCTTGACGGAGGCACGGTTGCCGCGCTTGTTCAGCGGGGTGCCGTTCACGTCCATGTGGACGACGGTGTCCACACCCTCTTCGGCCAGAACCCTGCCGATCGTGGGTTGGCGGATGTCCGCCCGTATGAAATCGGCCCCGCCGAGCTGACGCTCGGGTGGCACCGCGTCCACCCCGATGACCCGGTCGACGTCGGGCTCGCGCTGGAGGCGACGGACGAGACGGCCCCCCAGCTGCCGTGCGACTCCGGTGACGAGCACGACCTTGCCCAAGATCAGCGCCTTCCTTCCACGCCTGCCCGGCGTTCCGCGGACCGCTCGGGCCGATGGAGTCGCGCCACGAGTGGTGCTGTCGCGGCCACCGTAGCGGGTCGTTGTTGCGCTGTGATGACCGGCCGCTGCGTGGAGCTACATTTCAAGCCGTAGCGAAGGCTTTACTCACCGCAACGCACCGCAGCCCTCCCACCGAAGAACGGTGGGAGGGCTGCGGGACGAACACAGCGGCGCTGCTTACTTCTTGTTGCGACGCTGAACACGCGTGCGCTTCAGCAGCTTGCGGTGCTTCTTCTTCGCCATCCGCTTGCGCCGCTTCTTGATAACAGAGCCCACGACTACCCTCGCTTACATCGATTCACTCGGTGCGGGGCGTCCGAGCCCACACGACCTACATCGGGCCAGCCTACCCGGCACCGGGCGAACAGCGTAATCCGAGGGGAACGTCAGGCTGTTTCCACCCCCACGTAGGACTCTCGGAGGTATTCGTGCACCGCTTGCTCTGGGACCCGGAACGACCTTCCCACCCGGATCGCCGGCAGATGACCACTGTGCACCAAGCGGTACACGGTCATCTTGGACACTCGCATCACCGAGGCGACTTCCGCCACGGTCAGGAACACGACCTCGTTGAGAGGCCTTTCGCCAGCAGCCATGACACACCTGAACCTTCCGCACATGACGCGCACCGGCTTCCCCTCCGGTGACTCCTCGTCGCTGCGCGCTCACTCCCCAGGTTAGGGGCGCGTGATGCGAGTGGGGAAGAGGAGCAGCCATCGGCCGCCTACTGTGACAGACACGCTCGATTGAGTACATAGCGAGTAAGCGGTCGGTAGTAATCAGACCGCACAGTGTCATCAAGCGGAACGACCACGGAGACCCGTCCCTCGGCCTCTCCGACGAACGGCGCGGGGTCGTCCGAGTCGGCCAGGCCCATGGCCTCAATACCCAGCTGACCTGCCCCGCAGACCCACCCGTGGTCCCCGATGACCAGGGCGGGCAGGGGCCCGTCGCCATCCATCGCGGCGGCCAGCGCCGTACGAAGCGGGAGCGGCGAATGGGTATGTGCGCCCGGCTCACTCCGGGGTGCCCGCGCGCCGGGTTCGCGCACCATCGCGACTCCCTGAACGTAGTCAAGGTGGTAAGTACGTACGCCGAACCGGGTCGTTATGTCGACACTTCGACCCTGCGCCGGGGTGAGGACAGTGCATCCCGCCGCCGACAGACCGACGGCCAAACCGGCGTAGAAGCCCAGGAGTCGGTGGGGGTGGCCGGTGCCGATCAGCACCGGAGCGCCGGCCTCCGCCACCGTGGCGAGCCGCTCGGCGAAGGCATCGAGTGCCGCGATCGTACGGTCGGGGTCGATCACATCCTGTCCGGACGCATGCCCGGGATCGGCCGAAACACCGCACCTTCGGCCCATCAGCTGTAACAAGTCCCCCAAAAACCAGTCGCGTTCCGGCTCCAGGCCGATCAGCGCCCGTGGGTCCCGGGCCGCGAACATGCGGTACCGGCTCAGGCTCCCCTCCCGGGAGGTGGCCACGGTACCGGCCAGTCGGGCGGCAAGCAGATGGGCACGCAGGGTGCCGGGGCTCAACACACGACCGATGCTGACGGACCGACGGACGCCGCGCGGAAATTCACCCGAGAGTTACCACGGTTGGACTAACGGACCGGCCGACAAGTGGCTTGAGGAACTCCGGGGCCGGTACGTCCGTGCCGCCTGACGGCGGAACAGCTCCCGCCGCCGCGCCGCGGTCCGACCCGCGGCGCGGTCACGGCAACAGCCCGTGCGCCGGGAACACCGCGCGCCGCGTCGCCAGGATCGCCTGGTCCAGACGGTCCGCCGGGTCGTACCCCGCCCCCACGAAGTCCCGCCACTCCGGCTTCCGTCCGTCGGTCATCCGCAGCGGACCCGGCTGCCGGGTCCGGCGGAACACCTCGGCCCGCCACTCGTCCGGCACGGCCGTCTCCGGCTCCACCGGCCGCCCCGCGGCGATGCCCACCAGGTGGGTCCACGAGCGCGGCACGACGTCCACGACCGCGTAACCGCCGCCGCCCAGCGCCACCCACCGTCCTTCGGCGTGCTCGTGCGCCAGCGAGTGACACGCCTCCGCCACGGCCCGCTGGGCGTCCAGCGACACGGCCAGGTGGGCCAGCGGGTCCTCGAAGTGCGTGTCCGCACCGTGCTGCGTCACCATCACCTGCGGCCGGAAGGCCGCCACCAGCTCGGGCACGACGGCGTGGAACGCCCGCAGCCAGCCGGCGTCCCCGGTACCGGCCGGCAGCGCCACGTTCACCGCACCGCCCTCGGCGCCCGCGGCCCCAGTCTCCTCGGGCCAGCCGGTCTGCGGGAAGAGGGTGCGCGGGTGCTCGTGCAGGGAGATGGTGAGGACGCGCGGGTCCTCCCAGAAGGCCGCCTGCACCCCGTCCCCGTGGTGGACGTCCACGTCCACGTAGACCACCCGCTCGGCGCCCAGCTCCAGCAGCCGGGCGACCGCCAGTGCGGCGTCGTTGTACACGCAGAACCCGGACGCGCCGCCCGGCATCGCGTGGTGCAGCCCGCCCGCGAAGTTCACCGCGTGCGCGGCGTCCCCGCGCCACACCGCCTCCGCCGCGGCCACCGACTGCCCCGCGATCAGCGCCGACGCCTCGTGCATCCCCGCGAACGCCGGCACGTCCGCCGTGCCGATCCCGTACGAGCCGTCAGCCGTCTCCGGCTTCGCGGAGGCCGCCCGTACGGCCGCGATGTAGTCCGGCCGGTGCACGAGCCGCAGCGTCGACTCCCCCGCCGGCCGGGCCGCGGTGACCCGCACCGCGCGGTCGAGCCCGTACGCCTCGACCAGCCTCATGGTCAGCGCGAGCCGCACCGGGTCCATCGGGTGTCCCGGACCGAAGTCGTAGCCCGTTACTGCCTCATCCCACATCAGCTGTGCGCGGCCGCTCATGCCCGCCACCGTAGCTGGCCCCTCCGGGCCCGAATGAGGGGGCGTACCACAACGTCGCGAGCACAAGGATCATGGGAACCGCCATGGCCCCGCGCGGGCTCCACGCCTCACCGAGCGCGCCCACCAGCGGCGAGCCCACGAGGAAGCCCACGTAGTTGAAGACGTTCAGCCGCGCGACGGCCATGTCGGAGGCGCCCGCTCCGTACCGCTCGAAGGCACGTCGTCCGGCGGCCGCGAAGGTCTGCGGCACGATCACGCTCAGCCCGAGCCCCAGCAGTGTGAAGCCGGCCGTCCCCACCCACGCCCCCGGTGCGACGGCCACCACGGCGAAGCCGCACGCGGCGACCACCGTTCCGGCCCGCACGACGAGGACGGGTCCGAGGCGCCGCACCCCGAGGTCGCCGACGGTCCGGCCGAGGAGCGTCATGACCATGTAGGCGTTGTACGGGACCGTGGAGAGCTGGTCGGAGCTGTGCAGGACGTCCTGGAGGTACTTGGCGCTCCAGTTGGCGACGGTGGAGTCGCCGATGTAGGCGAAGGTCATGACGAGGCAGAGGGGGAGGAGGAAGGTCAGGCCGGGGCCGGCGGCGTTCCCGGCGGGTGCACCGCCGGGTGGAGTCGGTGCGCCGGCGGGGCGCGGGCGGTCGGCGTACCAGCGGCTCGCGATCAGCGCCGCGGGGGCGACGAGGGCCACCAACGGCCCGTAGAGCGCGGGCAGGGACAGCTCCCAGTGCGCACCGGCCCAGGCGAGCGAGGCGCCGATGATCCCGCCGAGGCTGTACGAGGCGTGGAAGCCGAGCATGATGCTTCGCGCGTACGCCCGTTGGAGGCTCACCCCGAGCATGTTCATCGACGCGTCGAGGGCGCCGACCGTCACCCCGAACACGGCGAGGGACGCGGCCGCCTGCCACAGCGCGTGCCCCGAACCGGCGGCGAGCAGGGCGAGGCAGACCAGGGGCTGGGTCCAGCGGAGTACGAGCCCGGGACGCACTTTCGCCACCAGGCGCTCGGTGCCGAGACTGCCGGCGCCCGCGAGAACCGGCACGGCGGCGAGGAAGGCGGGCAGCAGCCCGTCGGATATCCCGTACCGGTCCTGGATCGCCGGTATTCGGGTCACGAGGAGAGCGAATACCGCGCCCTGGACCCCAAAACCGACGGACAGGGCCAGGCGGCCGTGCCGTAAGCGCGCGTCTGCCATCGCCTTCGCCATGGCCGATGAGAGTACGGCGGGCCGCTACCTCTGGGTAGGTCGATCACAGGAATTCGCCGATGGGGTTTCTCCCCGGGGGCGGGAAGCTCTCAGAGCAGCAGGTGTGGAAGCTCCGTCATGTCGGTGAAGTGACCGGTAGCGCCGGGAAGCCGGTCGCCCGGCGTCATGGCCGTGTATCCGTATACGTCCATCCCTGCGGCGACGGCGGCCTGGACGCCCCGTGGGCTGTCTTCGACGACGACGCACCGGGCTGGCTCGACGCCCATGGTCCGCGCGGCGTGGAGGAACAGGTCGGGGGCCGGCTTGCCCCGGCCGACGTCCTCGGAGCTGAAAATCCACTCTTCCTCGAACCACTCGTCCAGTCCGGTGCGCCGGTGCCCGACCCTGATCCGTTCATGGCTGCCGGAGGAGGCCACGCAGTAGGGAACGCCGGCGGTCACGAGGGTTTCCAGTACGTTGGAAGCACCCTTTATGGGTTGGAGTTCCCGCTCGAACGAGGCGAAGGTACGCGCGTGCAGTGTCTCGTCGAAGTCGTGCGGCAGTTGCCGGCCGGTGCGTTCCCGCACGAGGTCGTGCACATGATGGACGGCGGCGCCCATGTAGTCGCGGAGCGAGTCGTCATAGGTGGTGGGGTGTCCGAGTTCGGAGAGATAAGCGGCGAGGATCGTGTTCGCGATCGGTTCGCTGTCGACGAGTACACCGTCGTTGTCGAAGATGACGAGGTCATAGCGCATAACCGCACCCTAAACGCAAAAATGCCTCAGGCCCCGAGTGGAAACTCGGGGCCTGAGGCTAAA
>NZ_JAGGOL010000049.1 GCF_018614525.1 Streptomyces sp. ISL-11 | reverse complement strand
CGACCTCCACGGACAGCTCCTCCTCCTCGTAGCCGACGGCCACCCGGCAGCCCCCGGTGCCCGCGTGGCGGACCACGTTGGTGACCGCCTCCTGCACGATGCGGTAGGCGGACAGCTCGATGTCCGCGGGCAGCGGCCGCCGCTCCCCGCCCCAGCGCACCTCCACCCGGACCCCCGCGTCGGCGGTCGCCGCCGCGAGCCGGTCGAGGTCCGCGAGGCCCGGCGTGGGCCCGAGCGGCGCCCGCCCCGACGCCGGCGACGCGTCGGCCCGGCGCAGCGCGACCAGCGTGCGGCGCAGGCCGGAGAGGGTCTCCCGGCTGGTGGCCTCGATGGCCCGCAGCGCCTCGCGCGCCTCGGCGGGTTGCGTCTCGATGACCCGGCTGCCCACCCCCGCCTGGATGGCGATGATGCCGATGCTGTGGGCGACCATGTCGTGCAGCTCGCGGGCGATCCGCAGCCGTTCGGCGGTCACGACCTCGGCCACCTCCTGCGTACGCAGCGCGACCACGTGCTGGCGGCGCTCGCGGCTCAGCAGGCCGGCCGTCCACGAGGTGATCAGCGCCATGAGGGCGATCACGCCCGTGCCCACAAGGTTGTTGTCCGGGCTGGGCGCGAGGAGGCCGATGGCCAGGAACTGCGCGACGAACGCCACGGACGCGGCGGCGAGCGCGACCCACCGCGACCGGGTGGCGACGATGACGCCCACCGTGACGTCGACCGCCAGGAACGTCAGGAACCGGTCCGGACCGTGGTCGAGGGTGGTCAGCATGACGGTGACCGCCCCGAGGAGCGTCAGCGCCAGGGCAGCCACGGGCGACCGCCGCAGCAGACCGGCCAGCAGGCCCATGGCGAACAGCGATCCGACGGCGTGGAAGGCGCCGGGCGCCTGCGGCGCGCCGCCCACCAGCAGGAGGAGGACGACGAAGTAGAGGGCGCCGCCGCCCCAGGCCGCGAGCCCCTTCCGCGTTCCTGGCGCGACGCGCTTCCCGGGCGGGGCCGGCGGGTCGCCCGACGGCGGCGGAGTGGGTGGTGCGGAGTCCATGGCGCGACCCTAACCGGCGTGTTCGCGCAGGACATCGGCCCGTGGGCGTACGCCCACGGGCCAACTCCCCGCGCCCGATTGCCGCCCACGGCCCCATGCCCGTACGGGTGCTCCCCCGGCAGGGTTGGCGCTGTGATCGAAGTCAATCAACTCACCAAGCGCTACGGCGGCAAGACCGCCGTCCAGGACCTGTCCTTCACCGTGCGGCCCGGCCAGGTCACCGGGTTCCTCGGGCCCAACGGCGCGGGCAAGACCACGACCCTGCGGATGATCCTCGGCCTGGACGCACCCACCGGTGGCACCGCCACCGTCAGCGGCGTCCCCTTCGGCGACCACCGGCGCGGGCTCCGCCACGTCGGTGCCCTCCTCGACGCGGGCCAGGTCCACGGCGGGCGCTCCGCCGCCGCGCACCTCTCCGCCCTGGCCCGCAGCAACGGCATCGCCTCGCGGCGGGTGGACGAGGTGCTCGGGGAAGTGGGCCTGGCCGACGCGGCACGCCGCCGGATCGGCGGGTTCTCCCTCGGCATGAAGCAACGGCTCGGCATCGCGACCGCCCTGCTCGGCGATCCGCCCGTGCTGATCTTCGACGAGCCGATCAACGGCATGGACCCGGAGGGCGTGCTCTGGGTGCGCCGGCTCTTCCGCCGGCTGGCCGCCGAGGGCCGCACGGTCTTCCTCTCCAGCCACCTGATGACGGAGATGGAGAACACCGCCGACCAGCTCGTCGTCATCGGCCGGGGCCGGCTCATCACCGCCGAGTCCGTCCGCGGCTTCGCCGCCCGCGCCACGCGCCTCGGCGTCGTGGTGCACACACCGCACACGGCCGAACTGACGGCGGTGCTGACCGCCGAGGGCGCGTCCGTCGAGCCGGAGGGCGCGGCGGGGTCCGGGAAGCTCTCCGTGACCGGTCTGCCGGCCGAGCGGATCGGAGCGCTCGCCTTCGAGCACCGGATCATGCTGCACGAGCTGGCCACGCGGGCCGCCTCGCTGGAGGCGGCGTTCATGGAACTGACCGGCGACAGCGTCGAATACCTGGCAGGAGCGCCCCGATGACCGCCGCCGTGACCGCCCCCGCGCCCGCTTCCGCGCCGCCCGCCCGCTTCCGCGATCTCGTCGTCGCCGAATGGATCAAGATACGGTCGCTGCGCTCCACCCCGTGGACGCTCGCCGTCGTCGCGCTGTTCGTCATCGGCAGCGCGGTGATGGCGGCGCTCGCGGACTACGACAACTTCCCGCGCTACAGCCTTTCCCTGCAGCAAGAACATCCGTTCTCGCTGAGTGACGCCTTCCCGTCGGTCGGCTCCATGACGCTGATGCTCGCCGCCGGGTGCGTCGGCGCGATCACCGCCACGAGCGAGTACGCCAGCGGGCTGATCCGCACCACCACCGTGGCCGTCCCGGCCCGCGGCGCGGTGGTGCTCGCCAAGACCGTCGTCGTCGCCGCGCTGTGGACGGTGGTCGGCACGCTGATCGCCACCGGCTCGTTCGTGGTCTCCCAGGCGATCCTCGAAGGGCGGGACGCCGGGGTCACGCTCTCGCACCCCGGCGCGCTCCGCGCCCTGGCGGCGTCCGCGCTGCTGGCCCCGGTGTGCGCGCTCATCGGCCTGGGCCTGGGCGTCCTGATCCGGCACAGCGCCACGACCATGGTGACCACCGCCTTCACCCTGCTGATGCTGCCGGAGTGCTTCTCCCTGGACAAGCCCTGGTCCGCCGACATCCGGCACGCGATGGTCAACAGCGCCTGGCAGCGCCTGGTCCAGGACTGGGAACCCCAGCCGTGGGCCACCCTCGTCCCCCACGCCTCGATCCCGGCCTCATGGCTGGTGTACGCGGTCTGGCCCCTCGTCGCGATCGCCCTGGCGGTGGTGGTGGTACGGCGCCGGGATGTGTGAGACCGCAGCGCATGAGACCGCATCCCTCCCAGCGCTGTACACCCTGCTGTACGGTCGGAGCATGTCGAAGCCAGTGACCATCCGCGTCGATGACGAATTGCACGCACTGCTCAAGGAACGGGCCGAAGCCGAGGGCACCACGGTGACCGCGCTCATCACCCAGGCCGCTCACAACGCGGTCCGTGACCCCCGCCTCGAAGGCGCGGCCGAGGTTTTCCGCTCGTTCATCGACCAGCACGCGGCAGAATTCGACGCGGCCTTCCCCGACGACGCCCCCGCCCGCCTCGACGCACCTGGACGGGCCGCCTGACGTGGAGCTGTACATCGACATCCGCTGGCTCCTGGAACGCCAGGCGGAAGTCCTGCCCAAGCACCCCAGCGTCCACGACTTCTCGTCCCTCGTAGCCGCGGTCGGCCGCCACCGCGTCAACACCCCTCATGTCGGCGCCGTCGTCGACGAGTCCTGGCGCGCTGCCGCGCTGATGCACGCTGTGATCCGCCTGCGTCCGCTCCCTGCGCGCAACGCTCTCTTCGGAGCCGCCGTCGTCATCTCGTACATGAGCGCCGCCGGCGAGGCACTCGATCCACCGTACGGAGCCCTCATCGATCTCGCGCGTGACATCGATGCCGGCCGGGCGGACGCGTACGACGCGGCCGACCGCATCCGCTCGTGGCGCGTCTGAGCGAGTTCATTCCGCCGCCGCGGCGGAAACGCGAACGGGCCGGTACGCGCGCACCCGCGCGCGTACCGGCCCGTTCCACCTCCGAGGTCACCCCTCCGAGAGGTACCTCTCCACCGTCTCCACCTTCGACGTCAGCCCGTCGGTCACGCCCGGGCGGATGTCCGCCTTCAGGACGAGGGAGACGCGGCCGCACCGCGCCTCGACCGCCGCGACGGCGCGCTTGACGACGTCCATGACCTCGTCCCACTCGCCCTCGATCGACGTGAACATCGCGTCCGTACGGTTCGGCAGCCCGGACTCGCGGACGACACGCACCGCGTCGGCCACGTACTCACCGACGTCCTCGCCCGCCCCCACCGGCGAGACGGAGAAGGCGACGATCATGCGTTGACCACGCCTTCCTTGCGGGCGCGGGCCGCGATGACGCTGGCCTCGGCCTCGCGCTTGAGCATGCGCTCGGCGAAGAAGCCGCCCGTGGGCAGGACCGAGAGGACGAAGTACAGCGCGGCCGTCTTCACCGGCCACTTCGTCCGGTTCCACGCGTCCAGCCAGAACAGCACGTAGATGATGAAGAGGACGCCGTGCACCGCGCCCATCACCGGCACCGCGTTGAAGTCCGTCGTGCGCTTGAGCACCGAGCAGACGCCCAGCAGCAGGAAGGAAACGGCCTCCGGGGCGGAGACCAGGCGGAGCCGGCGCAGGGCGGAGGCGGTCTTGATGTCCACGGGTGGCACCTTCAGGGGTCAGTGTCGGAACGATTACCGCTTGTGAGGGTATTCACAAGCGATGGCCATTGTCGCAGCACCGCTCCCGATCAACAGATCCGGGTCCGTTCAGGGGCATAGGCCCTGTCGGAGCGGTATGTCCTGCCGCTAGCGTCGTCCCCGTGGCTCAGTTTCGGCTCCAAGGGAGCAAAGTCCTCGCTGTCGATCTCTCCGGCGACACGGTCAAGGCCAAGAACGGCTCGATGGTCGCCTACGAGGGTGAGATGGCGTTCAAGAAGATGACCGGTGGCGGTGACGGCCTGCGCGGCATGGTCACCCGCCGGCTCACCGGCGAACAGATGGAAGTCATGGAGGTGAAGGGCCGCGGCACCTGCTATTTCGCCGACCGCGCGAGCGAGATCAACCTCGTCACGCTGCACGGCGAGACGCTGTACGTGGAATCCAGCAATCTCCTGTGCACCGACGGCGCCCTCAGGACCGGCACCACCTTCACCGGTCTGCGCGGCGCCTCCCAGGGCACCGGCCTGTTCACCACGACCGTCGAGGGCACCGGCCAGGCGGCGATCATGTCCGAGGGCTCGGCGATCGTCCTGCGCGTCACGCCGTCCATGCCCCTCCAGGTCGACCCCGGCGCGTACATCGCCCACACCGGCAAGCTCAAGCAGCACTTCCAGTCGGGCGTGAACTTCCGGACCTTCATCGGTGAGGGCTCCGGCGAGGCGTTCCAGATCCGCTTCGAGGGCGAGGGCCTCGTCTACGTACAGCCCTCCGAGCGCAACACCATCGGAGGCGACGTCTGATGCCCTTCAAGCTGCTCAATTCCCGCATGGTCGAGGCCCAGGTGCTGCCCGGTCAGCGCATGTTCAGCCAGCGGGGCGCCATGCTCGCCTACAAGGGCGACGTCTCCTTCACGCCCAGCATCACCGGCGGCCAGGGCGGTGTGATGAGCATGATCGGCCGCCGCGTCGCCAACGAGGCGACCCCCCTGATGACCGTCGAGGGCAACGGCACGGTCATGTTCGGCCACGGCGGCCACCACGTCCACGTGATCGAGCTCTCCGGCGAGACGCTCTACGTCGAGGCCGACCGCCTCCTCGCCTTCGACGGCACCCTCCAGCAGGGCACCATGTTCATGGGCTCGCAGGGCGGCGTCATGGGCATGGTCCGCGGCCAGGTCACCGGGCAGGGGCTCTTCACCACCACGCTCAAGGGCCACGGCGCCGTCGCCGTGATGGCCCACGGCGGCTTCATCGAGCTGCCGATCTCCCCGCAGCGCCCCGTCCACGTCGACCCGCAGGCGTACGTCGCCCACCGCGGCGACGTCCGCAACAAGCTCTCGACCGCCCTCGGCTGGCGCGACATGGTCGGTCGCGGTTCCGGCGAGGCCTTCCAGCTCGAACTGTCCGGCAACGGCACGGTCTACGTACAGGCATCCGAGGAGAAGCTGTGAACGGCCCCGTCATCCACGACGCGAACACGCTTCCCGTCGACGACAACGTCAACGCGTACGCCTTCAGCGTCGACCTGAACGGCCAGTGGTTCCTGCAGAAGGGGAAGATGATCGCCTACTACGGGCGCATCGACTTCCACGGCATCGGCCACGGCCGGCTGGACCGCCTCATCGCCACCAGCTTCCACTCCCCCCTCCACGCCGCCGACTGGGTCGTCGCCGAGGGCCAGGGCCGGATGCTGCTCGCCGACCGCGCCTTCGACGTCAACTCCTACGACCTGGAGGACGGCAACCTCACCGTCCGCTCGGGCAACCTGCTGGCCTTCCAGCCCACCCTCTCCCTCAAGCAGTCGATCATCCCGGGCTTCCTCACCCTGATCGGCACCGGCAAGTTCGTCGCCGCCTCCAACGGCCCCGTCGTCTTCGCCGAGCCCCCGATCCGCGTCGACCCCCAGGCCCTCGTCGGCTGGGCCGACTGCCCCTCGCCCTGCCACCACTACGACCACCAGTACTTGCGGGGCGTACTCGGCGGCGTCCGCGCCTTCACCGGCATCGGCGGCACGTCCGGCGAGGAGCACCAGTTCGAGTTCGTCGGCGACGGTACGGTACTGCTCCAGTCCACCGAGCAGCTGATGGCCGAGATCGCGACGGGAGCCACCCCGCAGCAGGACGGCGTCCCGCACGCAAGCCCTTCTAATCAGCCATCTATGCCCCGCATGCCAGGCCAGCTGGGGGACCTCCAGCGCCGCTTCGGGCTGTGAGCGGTACCCTGCGGAGTGTGACGTCGAACGCGTGAGCTTGTCGCGTCCACACCCATACTGGTTAACTTTTCAACTTTCTTAGGTAGAATTCCTCTATGTCTATGGACACCGAGAACGGCACCCGCTGGCTCAGCGAAGAGGAACAGCGCGCCTGGCGCGCCCATCTGGACGTCAGCCGTCTGCTGATGCATCAGCTCGAACGGGACCTCCAGCCGTTCGGCCTCACCAACAACGACTACGAGATCCTCGTCAATCTCTCGGAGTCCGAGGACCACCGGATGCGGATGAGCGACCTCGCCACCGCCACTCTCCAGTCCAAGAGCCGGCTCTCCCACCAGATCACCCGCATGGAGAACGCGGGCCTCGTCCGCCGCGAGAACTGCGAGTCCGACCGGCGAGGTCTGTACGCCGTCCTCACGGAGCAGGGCTGGGAGACGATGCGCCAGGTGGCACCGCACCATGTCGCGTCCGTACGCGAGCACTTCATCGACCTCCTGGGCGAGGCCGACCTGAAGACGCTGTACGCGTCACTGGCGCCGGTGGCGGAGCACTTGCGCACCACGCGCGGCCGGATCTGACCACCGGGCGGGGCGCCGCACGGCGCCCCGCCACCCGCGCGTGCGGTCAGTGCCACGGCCGATTCCCGCCGGTCTCCGCGACCTCCCCCCGGCAGGCTGAAGCCATGAACAGCACACACAACACCGTGGCCCTGGTAACCGGCGGATCCCGTGGCATCGGCGCGGCCGTGGCGAAGAAGCTCGCGGCGGAGGGCGCCGACGTGGTCCTGACCTACGAGCGGGACGCGGACAGCGCGGCCGGGGTCGTCGCGGAGATCGAGGCCCTCGGCCGCAAGGCCCTGGCCGTGCGGGCCGACAGCGCGGACGTGACGGCCGTGACGGGAGCCGTCGACACCGTCGTCGAGACCTTCGGCCGGCTGGACGTCCTCGTGAACAACGCCGGAGCGTTCCTCGTCGGCCATGTCGACGACCTCGGCCCGGAGGAATTCGACCGCACCGTCGCGGTGAACATCCGCGCGCCGTTCGTCGCCTCGCAGGCCGCGGCCCGCCACATGGCTCCCGGGGGCCGGATCATCAGCATCGGCAGCAACGTGGCCGAGCGCTCGCCGTTCCCGGGGTTCAGCCTCTACTCGATGAGCAAGACCGCACTGATCGGCATGACGAAGGGCCTGGCCCGGGACCTCGGGCCCAAGGGCATCACGGTCAACATCGTCAACCCCGGCCCAACCGACACCGACGCCAACCCGGCCGACGGCCCCATGGCGGACACCATCAACGGCTTCACCGCACTGGGACGTTACGCGACACCGGACGACATCGCGTCGGCCGTCGCGTACCTGGCCGGCCCGGGAGGGGCCTATGTGACGGGGGCTTCGCTGAACGTGGACGGGGGGTTCACCGTCTGACGGCGAACCCGCCTGCCCACCCCGTCACGCCGAGGGCGGTTGTCGCTCGGTGTGGGCGGTGTCCTCGCCCCTGGCCGGCATGAGCGGGGGTGTCGATGGTGGAGGGGGCGCCCAGCCCGGTGCCGCGGTCGCGGTGCCGGGTGTCGTCCGGCTGAACGCCTCGTCGATCGCCGCCAGGTCGGCGGCCGTCGTGGACCGGTGCCGGGACAGTGCGACGGCGATCCACAGGCCGGCGGCGAGGACGAGGACGGCCCACACGGTGCCCGAGGCGGCGTCCGCGACGTTCTCCGGGCAGCTTCCGCCCGGGAAGGTCCGGCCGCCGTGGTAGTGGGGGTCCGCGCACTGCGCCGACGCGGTCGCGGGCGCGCCGAGGACGAGCAGCGCGGTGGCGGTGGCCAGGGCGGATGCCCGTACGGCCCAGGAGCGGGACGTGGTCACGACAGCACCTCCTGTGCCGGTGGGAAGGCGGGACCGGCAGGGTCGGCAGGGATCGGAGGGATGCCCTTCAGCTCCAGTACGCGTGTGCGCAGGGCACGCCCGTCGGGTACGAAGGAGTCGGCACCGGCGGAAGCGCGGTGCCACCGCTGGGTCGCCAGGTCGAGCTGTGCCTGATGCAACCGCATCAGGTGGCGCAGGCCGGCGGTACCGTCGCGGCGCCACACCCGCAGTTCGACCAGGAGGCGGCGGCGCGGATCGAGCAGCAGGCCGGTCTCCCCCGCGGTGACCGCGCCGGTGCCGGCTTCCGCTTCCGTGCGCAGCGCGCGGGCGAGGCCGGCGGCCTGCGCCTTCAGGCCGCGCCGCAGGATCAGTACGTACAGGACGACGAACACCCCGGATGTGGTGGCCGTCGTGAGCGGTACGCCGAGGAGGAGACCGAGCGTCTGGTCGTGGGAGAACAGGTCCTCCTTCCACTTCCCGAGCGGCGGCATCACCGCGTCCGTGGCGAAGTGCCCGCCCATGGCGGCCAGTACACCGCCACCGACGACCAGCAGCCGGTCCCGGAGTGCGGGCAGCCCGCGCGCCGCCCCGAACCCGGCGCCCACGACCGCGGTGAAGGCCACGTGCGCCGCCATCAGTCCGACCACCTGCCGTATCCAGAATTGCGCGGACTGCTGGCCGGGCTCGATCACGGCCATGTAGCGCACCGTTTCGGTGAGGTTGAAGCCGAGACCCACGGCCGCGCCGATGACGACACCGGAGACCACGCCGTCGAAGTGCCTCCGGAAGGCGAAGAAGAGAACGGCGACCCCGGCCGCCTTGCCCAGTTCAGAGACGATGCCGGCGTCGAGGGCGACCATGGTGTAGATCGTGCGGACCGAGTCCCGGGGGTGTTGCAGGTCGAGCAGATAGCCGGCCCCGTACCGCTGGAACCAGGTGAACATCACCAAGCCGAATCCGCCGCCGACCAGCGCCCCCCAGCCGAAGCCGGTCATCAGGAGCCACCCCGGCATCCTGCGGAAGAGCTGTGCGCGGTGCACGCACAGCAGCGCGACCGCCGTGGTGGGCAGGCAGAGCAGCAGCTTGAGCGGGTTGCTGCCGAGGGTGTCCAGCGGCATGACCACGAAGGGCAGCAACAGGGCGCCCAGCACACCGAACTGGCAGGTGCGCACGGTACGGGCGCGGGCCGCCGGGGTGGCGACGGGTGCGCGCAGCCGCAGGACGAGGAGCAGCAGGCCGAGCAGTGCGGCGAGGCCCCAGCCGGCGTAGACGAGCTTCCGTGTCAGCTTGAAGATCTCCGGCTCGGGCAGGAGGAAGATCCGCATCCAGGGCAATGGGGAGCGGATCTCGGGCTGTGCCCAGAAGAGCACCTGCCCGATGGCGAAGGCCGCCGACAGGGTGAGCGCGACCGCGATGGCGGCCGGCATCCCGTGCCGGGGGACCCGGGGAGCCGGTGGTGGCCCCGGAGGCGGAGAAATCCACTCGATCGCCGTTGTCATGGGGTACCTCCGGGCCGCGGCGGTTCGGGCATGGCGGTCGGGAGGGCGGGCGGACGGTGAGGGAAGGCGGTCGGGAAGCTGGTGGGGAACGCCGTCGGGAAGTTGGTCGGGAACGCGGTGGGGAAGTTGGTCGGGAAGTTGGTGGGAAGCGCGGTCGGGAGGTCGGTCGGCAGGGCGGTGGTGGAGAAGTCCGTCGGGAACGCAGTCGGCATGCCCGGTATCGACGGCACGGCCGGCATGTTCTTCGGCAGCGGGAAGACGGGATCGGTCGTGAAGCCGACGATCGCGCCGAGCACGGCGGCGACCACGCCGAGCCCGCCCATCGCGGTCATCAGCCGCACGTAGGGGCGATGCCCCCGCTCCCGCCCGTCGGCGGGGTCCGGTGGGAACGGCGGCGGTGGCGGGGCCGCGTCACCGGGCGGTTGCGCGGCACCCGCGCCGGCCTTGTCCGCGGGGGTAGTCATCAGGATCTCCGGTCGTCGTGTCGGGTACGGGAGTGCGGAACCGCCGCACGGCGCAGCGGGCTCGCGGTGGCGGAGGCGCTGAGGCGACGGCGGCGCCACCACAGCAGCGCGGCCATCGGGAGCAGCAGAGCGGGCAGCAGGCGCAGGGACATGTCACCGACGGACCAACCGGCCTCGGCCGCGCTGCCCCCGGCCGCCTGGCGCGGGGTGGGCGCACCGAGCCATACGGCATCGCCCCCGTCGCCGGCAGCGGGCTCGGTCAGCGACGCGTCGATGTTCTTGGACAGGCCGGCGTGCTCCTTGCGGAAACGGTCGTCCGAGACCTTCTCGAACGGGATGCGGGTGAGGTCGACGCCGCCGTAGATATAGGTGCGCGTGTAAATGGTGTTGCCACTGGTGGTCTTATGGGTGACGTTGAACTCGCCGTTCTTGTACGAGTCGACGTACTGATCGAAGGTCTCGGTGGGCTTCCAGGCGGTCTTGGTCCGCCATTTTTCGATGTCGCCCTTGCCGATGAGATCGCCGTAGGTGGTGTGCTTGGTCCGGCTCAGTTCCCGGTACCACTCGACGGCGACCCGGGCGAGATAGACGCGACGCAGCTCGGCGTATTCGGGGGCGTTGTTGATGGCGTGCTTCAGCTTGGGCAGGATCAGGCTGCGGTACAGCTGCTCGTTGCGTTGTTCGGTGGCCTTGTCCTGCTGCGGACAGGAACTGGCCGTCGCGCGCCCGCGCTGGTTGAGGTACTGGGTCTCCATCTTGACGTCGATGGGTGCGTCGACGATGTAGAGCTTGTCGCCGTCCTGGCGGACGGTGGCGGGCGCGGGCAGGATCCACGTGCGGTAGGACATGCAGTCCGCGCTGACGCCCTCCCAGAATTTTCGGCCGAGCTCGGTGTCGGGGTGGATGAATTTGCCGATGCTCTTCTTCATCTGCAGATCTGCCTGGAGCATGATGCGGCCCGCGTCGGTGCGGCCCAGTTCGGGGTCGACGATGCGGTTCGGTTCGTCGGGGTTGAGATTGACCCAGAAGGCGGAGGGGTTGAGCGACAGCAGGGCGAAAAAGGCGTCCGAGGTCTGGTTGGCGGCCACCAGCCCGGTGGAAGTACGCGAATCCCCCTTCACGGGGTCCCGTTGGGCGCTGAACGAGTACTGCAGGCCGCTGCCATCACCGGGGTCGGAGAGATAGCGCAGCTGAAGGCTGGAGAAGTCGATGCCACCGGGTGCGGCGCCGGGCGTCGCGAGGGCCTGGCTCAGGCCCGTGGCGGGCTTGGACTCCGCGGACGGCTGCTGCTTGTCACACGGGTCGGATACGGCCGCCACCGGGCGCATGAAGTTGTGTGCGGGAGCGCCGGGGGCATCGGGGTGCTGCTTGCGAGGGCAGGAGGGCTCGGCACTGAGGACGGAACCGAGCTCCTTGTTGGTCTTCCCTGCCGACTTCTGTGCCTGTTTCCACGCGGCCACCAGGTGCTTGTCCAACTGCGCGCCAGCCTCCTTGTTTTTGGCTTTGGTTTGCGCCCAATAGGTGTCCACCAACTTATTGATCCGCCTGGTTGTTTCTTTTGCGTCCAGGCCCAGCGCCTTCGCTTTCTTCTCGGCGACCACGATGCTCTTGTCGAGTGATGCGAGCTCTGAGCGATTGATGTCGAACGGGGCGGCGAAGTAGGTCGGCTTTTCGGGATGGTAGAAGTTCGCGCACTCCCAGCACTGCTGGCGCTCGGATGACCCGGCGAGCTTCGACTCCTTGGCGACTCCCTCCTCGTCCAGCAGATTCTGGATGACCCCTTCGGAGTGTGCGCCGCCCGGATCGTTGAGGGCGCTCAACGCCAGCACACTCGACACGTCGGCCTTCTTCAGCTCCGCGAGGTCCTTTCGGTTCAGGAAGGTCCCCACAGCCCCGAGGTCGACCATCGAGCCCCGCCAGACCGGACTGCCGGATTTGTTGACGTTGGTTTTGAGGAGAGCTTTGAGTTGTTGCTCGGTCAGCCGCCGGGGATCTATCAGGTCGGAGGCACCGTTCCGGTACTGGTCGAAGGCTTTGTAAGCCCGTTCCTCACCCAGGGCGCGGCCGAGTTCCATGCGGAGCTCCAGGACCGGCAGGAGAACCGGAAGCGTCAGCGGGTTCTCGCCCTTGTATTTCTTGGTGAGGTCCGTGCCATCCGCCGCCCCCGCCGGCCTGCCATCGTCCGCCGTGCTCGGCGGCACCGCGCCGAGCGACACCGCGAGGACCAGCGACAGCGCCGCCACACCTCGTAGCCAGATGCGACCAGTGGACAACAAGGTCATCCCGCCCCTTCCGTTTCGTGCGCCGCGGGCCGGCGGACCGGCCGCGGCCGCCTCGCGGGGGCGCGCGCGTCACGCACCACCCCGCCCGATGCCGCCCCCCGCGACGGCACCGACGTGACCAGCGGTGGTCGTGCAGCACCGATGCTGTCCGAGGCTCCCGGAGGGCGTCGTTGGCCCCGCGCGCCCACTTGTTGGCGTGGAACGCACTGTCGGCCCCCGTCACCTCTGCACTTTGCTGACTGTCTCGAATCAGCGTCACCAGCAGCCGGCAGCAGGAGCAACGATGCATTCCACCGTCATCGACACCGTCGAGTTCCCCGTGCGCGAACGCCCAGCGGCGTGGGCGGAGACCATGGCGCTCGCGCAGGTGACCCAGCGCGTCAAATTCCTCGAAACGGCGACCTTCGGGGCGCGGATAGAGATGATGCCCCTGGGCGTCGGGCAGGTCTCCGCCCTCTCCTACGCCTCACTGATCGCGCAGCGGACGCCCCGGCTCGTCCGGCAGTCGGACCCGGAGATGTATCACGTCGCCCTCGTCACGGCCGGAGAGATAGGCATCGAGCAGTACCGGCAGAGCTGCCTGCTCAAGCGCGGCGACATGGGCTTCTTCGACAGCTCCCGGTCCTTCGACACGTATGCCGGCGACACCCCGGGCAAAACGCTCCTCTTCCAGTTCCCGAAGAAGCTCCTGCGGCTTCCGCACGAACAGTTCACCCGGCTCTGCGGGCTCTCCTTGCCGTCGACGGACGGCGTGGCCCGCCTGTTCGCCCAGTTCCTGGTGGGGCTGGCCGAGGAATACGTCCATTGCACGCCGCAGGACGTCACCCGGCTCGGAAACACCGCACTCGACCTCTTGTCGACCGTCCTGGCGCATCACTTCGACCAGGACTCCGCCCCGTCCGGCGGCCGTGCCGCGTCCGGCGAGTCCGGTCAGGACGTGCTGTTCCTGCGGATCAGCGCCTTCGTCGTCGAGCATCTGCGGGACCCGGCGCTCGGGCCGGAGGCCATCGCCTCGGCCCACCGCATTTCGCTGCGCTATCTGCACCGCGTCTTCCAGCAGAACGGCACCACGCCCAGGGCCTTCATCCGGCAGCAACGACTGGACCGCTGCCGCAAGGACCTGGCCGACCCCGCGCTGGAACGGCTCACCATCCACACCATCGCCGCGCGCTGGGGATATCCCCAGCCCGACGGCTTCTCCCGCGCGTTCCGTACGGCCACGGGAATGTCCCCCAGCGAATACCGCGCCGCCATGCGCGGTCCGACGCCCGCCCTCGACGCCGCCGGCGACGAGGGGGGCGGCGGTCCTCGTCAGCCCTCGGCGCCGGTGGTCCGCCCGCCCATGTAGTCCGCCCAGATCCGGGCCGGGAGGACGTTGCCGCGCGAGGAGTCGCCGCCGACGTCCGACACGGGCAGCAGCTGCGGCTCGCCCGGCTTCGTACGGAACATCGTGACGGCCGTGGAGACCCGCTCCGTACTGCCGACGAACCATGCCGACCGCAGCCGGTCCTGGTCGCCCGTGTATCCCGCGGCGACGGGGTCGGTGATCCGGGCGCCGACGTCGTCCAGGCGCTTCCTGCCCGCTTCCCGGAGCACGTCCGAGACGTCGTCGGCCACGTCCTTGTCCAGCGTGCGCCGCGCCTTGGCCCGGCTTTCGAAGCCGCCGATGGACGTGCCGCCCTTGAGCAGTTTCGTGACCGAGTAGGGGTCGTTCTGCAAGCCGTGGTTGGCGAACGTGCCGTACGCGCCCGCCATGCGGATCGCGCTCGGCGTGGACGTGCCGATGGGGAAGGTCTGCTCCAGCGGGGCCATGCTGTCCTTCAGGAGGCCGGAGGCGACGGCGGTGTCGCGGACCCGCTCCAGGCCGACCGCCCGGCCGAGCTGGGCGTACGTGGCGTTGCCGCCGGACATCAGGGCCTGGCGGAGGGTGGGGTGCGACTCGTCGGGCCCGTCGTCACCCGGGGAATCGCCGGAGGAGGACTCCCCCGACGACGACCGCAGCTTCCCGTCCTTGCCGTAGAAGCCGTCCGCGTCGATGTCCTCCCGGTCGCTGCCCTCGCCCTGCGGGCGGACGCCGTCCTTGAGCGCGGCGGCCAGGACGAACGGCTTGAAGGCGGAGCCGGCGGGGACGCCGGACGTGTCGGCGTTGTTCGCGAACTGCTTGGTCGCGTCGGGACCGCCGTACAGCGCGAGGAGGGCACCGTCGGAGGGGCGTACGGACGCGGCTCCCGCCTGGACGCCCTCGTCAGCTGAACGTTTCTTCGGGTCGATGTCCTTGCTCAGCACGCCCTCCACGGCCGCCCTCAGCTGCTCGACCCGCTTCTTGTCGAACGTGGTGTAGATCTTGTAGCCGCCGTGGGCGAGCTCCTGGTCGGTGAGCAGGGCGCGCTGTCTGATGTATTTGTTGGCGACGTCGACGAGATAGCCGGTCTGGCCGCCGAGGCTGGTGGACATGGACTGCTTCCGCGGCTCGGGGAACGTCCGGTACTTCTCGCGTTCGCTCCGCGACATCAGGCCCGCCTTCACCTGCCGGTCGAGAATCCACTTCCAGCGGTCCTCGGCGCGTTCGTGATTCGCCTTGCCGGTCGCCGGGTCGTACAGTTCCGCGCCCTTCAACAGCGAGGCGAGCATGGCGCCTTGGCTCGGGTCGAGCTTCTTGGCGGGGATGCCGTAATACGCCTGCGCGGCGGCCTCGATTCCATAGGCGCGGCGCCCGAACCAACTGGTGTTGAGGTAGCCCTGGAGAACTTCCTTCTTGCTCTTGGTCCGGTCCACCTTCAAGGAGATGACGAACTCCTTGACCTTCCGGGAGACGGTCTGCTCCTGGGAGAGGTAGGTGTTCTTCACGTACTGCTGGGTGATGGTGGAGCCGCCCTGGGTCTCCTGGCCCTGCGCGGTGCTGCTGAATGCCCGCAGGATGCCCTTGAACGAAACGCCCCGGTCGCGGTAGAAGCTCTCGTTCTCGGCGGCTATCACCGCGTTCTGCACGGATTCCGGCACGTCCGACAGGCGGACGATATTGCGGTTGACCTCCCCGAGGCTCACCATCTGGGTGCCGTCGGCCCAGTAGTAGGTGTTGGCCTCCTGGTTGGCCGCCGCGTTCTCGTCGGGAATGTCGACGCTCGCGTACACGAGGGCGAACAGGCCGAGGACGCTTCCCACGCAGAGCGTGATGACGCTCAGCACCTGCCGCCAGGAAGGCAGCCAGCGGCGCACGCCTCGTCTGCCGTGACGGGGGTAGTCGAGGAATCGCTTACGGCGGGGCACGGATTCCGCCGTCACCTCCGTCCTGCGGCGACGGGGGCGCAGCTTGTTCCGGTGCTTGCTCAAGGGGCCGATCACTCTCGACGGAAACGGGTGACATCGACGAAGACGGCCCTCGGGAGGGCAGTGGTTCGAGTTTCCGTATGAGCGTTGTGTGACGGGCGTCCCGTCCGGCCGGTCAGGCCCTGACGGCCGGCAGATCCGCGAAGTCACCCATTCGGGTGGATCACCTGCCGGACCCCTTCAGACTCACCCAAATGGGGTGGACTCTACCCACGTAGGCGCGGTCCTCCGCGCCATGGCACAAAGGAAGGAGACCTCCCTCATGCACGCACTCCAGCGAATGACCAGGGCGGCTCTGGCGATCGGCGCGGCCGCCACGCTGTTCACCGGCCTGTCCACCAGCGGCGCCCAGGCCGCCGAGGGCACGTTCTTCTACACGCGAGCGGACACCGGAAGGGAGACCTTCCTCGGCAGCACGCCGACCGGCGTCTGCCTGTCCGTGCCCGGCGGGGCGCGGCAGGCGACCAACGACACGGACACCGACGCCACCATGTACACGAACAGCAGCTGCACCTCGTTCGCCGGTTTCGTCGGATCCCGGCAATCGGAGGAGTTCTCCTCGCCCTTCCCGACCTTCGTCAAGTTCGGATAGCCCGGACAGCCGGGCGGCACCTTCCGGACGCCGCCCGGCCGGCTTCGCGCCGCTAACTCAGTGCGGCGACGGAGGAGTTGGCGGTGGAGAGCGACCAGCCGCTCGCGCCGGCGCCGCACCGGACGCTCGTGTCGGCGGTGCCGGACACGTTCGTGCCCGAATTGAACGCCGAATCGGCCAGGTTGGGCTGAACGTTCGTGACGTAGGAGTTTCCGCTGGACGAGTAGTACACGCACTGGTGGAGGTTCAGGTACGGCCCGGCCATGAGGTCGTACGCCCTGACCGACGAGTTGCCCGTGACCAGGGACCAGCCGCTGTTGCCCGCGCCGCACCTGAGGGTGGTGTCCGCGGTGCCGGAGACGTTGCTGCCCGTATTGAACGGCGTGTTGGGGGTGTTGGGCTGAACGTTGGAGTAGTACGAGCCGTTGCTGGTGTACAGGCACTGATGCAGGTTCAGGTACCGCCCGGCCGACAGGTCGAACGCCTTGACGGACGAATTACCGCTGACCAGGGACCAGCCGGCCGCTCCGGCGCCGCACCGGACGCTGGTGTCGGCCGTTCCGGAGGTGTTGGTGCCGGAGTTGAACGCGGAGTTGGCGAGGTTCGGCTCCACGTTCGTGAAGTACGAGCCGTTGCTGGTGTACACGCACTGATGCAGGTTGAGGTACCGGGGGAACTTCGCCGCTCTGGAGGGTGAAGTGGCGGCGGGAGCGGCGCTCGGGACGGTCAGGCCGAGGGTGGCGATGACGGCTGCTGCGACGACGGCGATCCTGGCGAGCTTGGGCATGGGGCCCCTTCGTGTCTCATGTCGCGCCAGTGGGTGGGATGCCTTCACGGTCGTGCTCGACGGCGGCCGGGGCCAGGGCTCGTACACGACTCCACGCGTGTGGGTGCCTCCACGTCCACGCGTTCGTGGGGGCGCGGCCGCGCTCGGTCAGATGGCGGGACGCTCCGGTTTCCGCCCCTTCACCGCCCACGCCCGCGCGGAAAGCCCGACCGATCCGTCCGCGCGCGTCGGCAGCGCCTCGCGGAGCGCGTCCCGCAGCCGGTCCCGCGCGGGCGGGGCCAGCGCGGCGACGTAGCCGGGGGCGGGGCCCTGTCCGGACAGGAACGGCTCCCACAGCTCGGCGAAACCGGCGAAGACGGTGGGCACCGTGATCGGGACGACCACCACGTCGGTCAGCCCCGCCTCAGTCCACAGCGCCCGCAGCGGTTCCGGGCGGCACACCCCGTACCGGCGCCGCTCGTCCAGCGCGAGGGCCGCCGGATCCAGGGCCACGGCGGTGTCCCAGAAGTGCCGCAGGAACGCCATGCCCTCGGCGTAGTCCCACACGTAGGCGGCGACCAGCCCGCCCGGCCGCACCGTCCTGGCGGCCTCGGCGACCGCGGCGCCCGGCGCCGGGAGGAAGTTCAGCACGAGCCCGCCGACCGCCATGTGGCAGACGCCGTCACGCACCGGCAGGGCCATCGCGTCGGCCACGGCGAAGCGGGCGGACGCGGGGCCGCCGGCACGGGCGGAGGCCACGAACCCGGCGGAACGATCCAGTCCCACCACGACGCGCGGGGCGCGGCGGGCGGCCACCTCGGCGGTCAGCGCGCCCGTACCGCAGCCGATATCCAGCCACCGCCGGCCGTCCTCACCGCCGAGCCACGCCACGAACTCCCGCGCCACCGGGCGGCTCCACCGGCCCATGTACCGCTCGTAGGCGTCCCCGGCCTGCCACACGTCGTACCGCCGCTTCTCCATGCCCACCACGATCCCCGATCGCCCTCACGGGAACCGGAACCCGCGCCGGTGAGACGTCCGGGAGCGGAGTACGGAGCGCGGCCCGTCGCCGGGCCCGCTCTCACCCCTCAGTGATCCCCGCCACCAGCTCGTCCGCCGCCGCGTAGGGATCCAGGTCGCCGCTCACGATCCGCTCGGCGAGCGCGTCCAGGCGCCGGTCGCCGTGGAGGTCGCCGATGCGTTCCCGCAGGGCCGTCACCGCGATGGTCTCCACCTCGCGCGCCGCGCGCGCCGCGCGCCGCTCCGCGAGGACGCCGTGCTCCTCCATCCACGCCCGGTGCTTCTCCAGGGCCTCGACGACCTCGTCCGTGCCCTCGCCCCGGGCGGCGACCGTCTTGACGATGGGAGGCCGCCAGTCGCCGGGGGCGCGGGCCTCGCCCAGGCCCAGCATGTGGTTGAGCTCGCGGGCGGTGGCGTCGGCGCCGTCGCGGTCGGCCTTGTTGACGACGTAGACGTCGCCGATCTCCAGGATCCCGGCCTTGGCCGCCTGGATGCCGTCGCCCATGCCGGGGGCCAGCAGCACCACGGACGTGTCGGCCTGGGAGGCGATCTCGACCTCGGACTGGCCGACACCGACGGTCTCCACCAGGACCACGTCGCAGCCCGCCGCGTCCAGGACGCGGATCGCCTGCGGGGCGGCCCAGGCCAGGCCGCCCAGGTGGCCGCGCGTGGCCATCGAGCGGATGTAGACACCGGGGTCGGAGGCGTGGTCGGACATCCGCACCCGGTCGCCCAGCAGGGCGCCGCCCGAGAAGGGCGAGGACGGGTCGACGGCCAGCACGCCGACCCGCTTGCCCATCCGCCGGTACGCGCTGACCAGCGCCGACGTGGACGTCGACTTGCCGACGCCCGGTGAGCCGGTCAGGCCCACGACGTACGCGCCGCCGGTCAGCGGGGCCAGTGCCGCCATCACCTCGCGCAGCTGCGGGGACGCCCCCTCCACCAGTGAGATCAGCCGGGCCACGGCACGCGGCCTGCCCGCCCGCGCCTGCTCGACCAGTGCGGGGACGTCCACCATGAGCTGCTCCGTTCCGAAGGGTTCCCGGCTGGTCAGCGGGTCAGTTGCCCGGGACCCGGATGATCAGCGCGTCGCCCTGACCGCCGCCGCCGCACAGCGCCGCCGCTCCCGTACCGCCGCCGCGCCGCTTGAGCTCCAGGGCGAGGTGGAGGACCGTACGGGCGCCGGACATGCCGATCGGGTGGCCGAGGGCGATGGCGCCGCCGTTGACGTTCACCTTCTCGGGGGAAATGCCGAGGTCCTTGATTGACTGGACCAGAACGGACGCGAACGCCTCGTTGATCTCGATGAGGTCGAGGTCCTCGACGCCCAGCCCGGCCTTGCCCAGCGCGTGCTTGATCGCGTTGGCCGGCTGGGAGTGGAGGGAGTTGTCGGGGCCGGCCACATTGCCGTGGGCGCCGATCTCGGCGATCCACGCCAGGCCCAGCTCCTCGGCCTTGGCCTTGCTCATCACGACCACGGCGGCGGCACCGTCGGAGATCTGCGAGGAGGTGCCCGGCGTGATCGTGCCGTCCTTGGCGAAGGACGGGCGGAGCTTGCCGAGGACCTCGACGGTGGTGTCGCCGCGGACGCCCTCGTCCTTGCTGAAGATCACCGGCTCGCCCTTGCGCTGCGGGATCTCCACGGGGGTGATCTCGGCGTCGAACAGGCCGTTCTTCTGGGCGGCGGCGGCGCGCTGGTGGGAGCGGGCGCCGATCTCGTCCTGCTCGGCGCGCCCGATGCCCAGGCGGGTGTTGTGCTTCTCGGTGGACTCGCCCATCGCGATGCCCTCGTAGGCGTCCGAGAGGCCGTCGTGGTGCATCGAGTCGATCATCTCGATCGAGCCGTACTTGTAGCCCTCGCGGGACTTGGGCAGCAGGTGCGGGGCGTTGGTCATGGACTCCATGCCGCCGGCCACCACGATCTCGAACTCGCCCGCGCGGATGAGCTGGTCGGCGAGGGCGATGGCGTCGAGGCCGGAGAGGCAGACCTTGTTGACCGTGAGGGCGGGCACGCTCATGGGGATGCCGCCCTTGACGGCCGCCTGGCGGGCGGGGATCTGCCCGGCGCCGGCCTGGAGCACCTGGCCCATGATCACGTACTGCACCTGGTCACCGCCGATGCCGGCCCGGTCGAGGGCGGCCTTGATGGCGACCCCGCCGAGGTCGGCGGCCGAGAAGGAGCGCAGCGAGCCGAGCAGCTTGCCCATGGGCGTACGGGCGCCCGCGACGATCACGGATGTGGTGCCGGTCGAACCGTTCGTACCAGACATGAGGCGCGGCCCCTTCGAGCGGAGAGGTTAACGATGGTTCCCGTCAATGTACTGAGCGGTAGGCGCGCGGTCATCGGGCGGAAGGTGTGATCGCGCGCACGTTGCGTAACCGTGCCGGCGAGCGGTGCACTGGTTCCATGCTGACGCGCATCGACCACATCGGGATCGCCTGCTTCGACCTCGACAGAACTGTCGAGTTCTACCGTGCCACTTATGGCTTCGAGGTGTTCCACACCGAGGTCAACGAGGAGCAGGGCGTACGGGAGGCCATGCTCAAGATCAATGAGACCTCGGACGGCGGCGCCTCCTATCTCCAGCTCCTGGAGCCGACGCGCGAGGACTCCGCGGTGGGCAAGTGGCTCGCCAAGAACGGCGAGGGCGTGCACCACATCGCGTTCGGTACGGCGGATGTCGACGGGGACGCCGACGCCATTCGTAGCAAGGGCGTACGCGTCCTCTACGACGAGCCGCGTACCGGATCCATGGGTTCCCGCATCACCTTCCTGCACCCCAAGGACTGCCACGGCGTACTGACCGAACTGGTCACCTCCGCACCCCCCGCGGAACAGGAGCACTGACCCGCACCTCGCCCTGCCCGGTAGAGTGCGGGTTCGGCCGGGCGCGCGAGGTGGGGGCCCGGGCCGGGCTGTACCGATGATCTGACACCATTTCTTCGGAAGGGCGGGCTCCGGGTTCCAACCGGTTACGCGGGACAGGGCCGGCCGCCAACGCGACCAGGGGACGGATGGGACCGCGCAGTGCGGGGCAACGACCGCTACGAGGCTGACGACCACCTCTCGCAATTCGAAGCCGAGATGGAGCGGCTGAAGAAGGAGCGGGAGAAGGCGGTCCAGCACGCCGACGACCTCGGCTACCAGGTCGAGGTGCTGCGCGCCAAGCTCCATGAGGCGCGCCGCAACCTCGCCCACCGTCCGGCATACGACACGGCCGATATCGGGTACCAGGCGGAGCAGTTGCTCCGTAATGCCCAGATTCAGGCCGAACAGCTGCGCACCGACGCCGAGCGCGAGCTGCGCGAGGCCCGGGCCCAGACGCAGCGGCTGCTCCAGGAGCACGCCGAGCGCCAGGCCCGGATGGAGGCGGAGCTCCACGCGGAGGCCGTCGCGCGCCGCCAGCGGCTGGACGAGGAGCTCAATGAGCGCCGCCAGACCGTCGAGTCGCACGTCAACGAGAACGTCGCCTGGGCCGAGCAGCTGCGGGCGCGTACGGAGTCCCAGGCGCGCCGCCTGCTGGAGGAGTCCCGGGCCGAGGCCGAGCAGGCCCTGGCCACGGCCCGCACGGAGGCCCAGCGGCTGACCGAGCAGGCCCGCGGGCGGCTCAGCGCGGCCGCCGAGGAGGCCCGCGCCGAGGCCGAGGCGCTGCTGCGCCGCGCCCGTACGGACGCGGAGCGGCTGCTGACGGCCGCCTCCGCGCAGGCGCAGGAGGCCACCGACCACGCCGAGCAGTTGCGCACCGTGACCAGCACGGAGTCCGACCAGGCGCGGGCGACCGCCGCCGAGCTGACGCGGACGGCCGAGGTGCGACTGCAGGAGGCCGACACGGCGCTGCGCGAGGCGCGCGCCGAGGCCGAGAAGCTGGTCACCGACGCCAAGGAGTCGGCGACGCGCCGGCTGACGTCGGCCGAGTCGGAGAACGAGCAGCGCGCCCGTACCGCCAAGGCCGAGATCGCCCGCCTGGTCGGCGAGGCCACCAAGGACGCCGAGGCCCTCAAGGCCGAGGCCGAGCAGCTGCGCGACGACGCACGGGCCGAGGCCGACCGGCTGCTGGCCGAGGCCGCCGACAAGGCCCGCAGCGCGGTCGCGGAGGACTCCGCGGCGCAGCTGGCGAAGGCTGCCCGGGCCGCCGAGGAAGTGCTGACCAAGGCGTCGGAGGACGCCCGGGCCACCACGAAGGCCGCCGCGGCCGAGGCCGAACGGATCCGCAGCGAGGCGGAGGCCGAGGCCGAGCGGCTGCGCGAGCAGGCCGCCGACACCGCCGAGCAGCTCAAGGGCGCGGCGAAGGACGACACCAAGGAGTACCGCGCCAAGACCGTCGAGCTCCAGGAGGAGGCCCGGCGGCTGCGCGGCGAGGCCGAGCAGCTGCGCGCGGACGCCGTCGCCGAGGGCGAGCGGCTGCGCGGCGAGGCGCGGCGCGAGGCGTTGCAGCAGATCGAGGAGGCGGCCAGCACCGCCGAGGAGCTGCTGGCCAAGGCCAAGGCCGACGCGGAGGAGACCCGCGCAGGCGCGAGCGCCGAGAGCGAGCGGGTCCGCGGTGAGGCCGCCGAGCGTGCGGCCACCCTGCGCAAGCAGGCCGAGGAGGCGCTGGCGAAGGCCCGCACCGAGGCCGAGGAGATGGGCGAGGAGGCCGAGAACCACGCCGAGCGCACGCGCACCGAGGCCGACGAGGCCGCCAAGCGGCTGCGCGAGGAGGCCGAGCGGGCCGCGGAGACGCGGCGCGCGGAGGCCGACGAGGAACTGACCCGCCTGCACACCGAGGCGGAGGCGCGCGTCGAGGCAGCCGAGGAGGCGCTGCGCGAGGCCCGTACGGAGGCCGAGCGGCTGCGCCGGGAGACGGCGGAGGAGACCGAGCGGCAGCGCACCGAGGCCGCGGAGCGTGTCCGTACGCTCCAGGCGCAGGCCGAGGAGGACGCCGAGCGGCTGCGCACGGAGGCCGCCGAGGAGGCGTCCGCCGCGCGGACCGAGGGCGAGAGCGTGGCCGCGCGGCTGCGCGGCGAGGCCGCCGCGGAGGCGGAGCGGCTGCGCACGGAGGCACAGGAGACCGCCGACCGGGTACGGGCCGAGGCGAACGCCGCCGCGGAGCGTACGGCCACCGAGGCCGCCGAGGCGCTGGCGGCCGCCCAGGAGGAGGCCGCCCGCCGCCGCCGTGAGGCCGAGGAGCTGCTGGGCGACGCCCGCACCGAGGCGCAGGCGGAGCGCGAGGCGGCGCGCGAGCAGAGCGAGGAGCTCCTCGCGTCGGCGCGCAAGCGGGTCGCGGAGGCGCAGGAGGAAGGCCGGCGCCTGGTCGAGGAGGCCGAGCAGCGCGCCGGGGAGCTGGTGTCCGCCGCCGAGCAGACCGCCCAGCAGGTGCGTGACGCCGTCGCCGGGCTGCACGAGCAGGCCGAGGAGGAGATCGCCGGGCTGCGTTCGGCCGCCGAGCACAATGCGGAGCGGACGGTCACCGACGCGCAGGTAGAGGCGGACCGGGTCCGTGCCGACGCCTACACCGAGCGGGAGCGGGCCGGCGAGGAGGCGGCCCGTACGCGCGCCGAGGCGCAGGCCGCGTCCGAGGCGGCCACGTCGCTCGCCGAGCGCACGGTCGCGGAGGCGATCGAGGAGGGCCGGCGTCTGGAGGCGGAGGCCGCCCGCGCGCTGGACGAGGCCCGCGAGGCCGCGAACGCCCGCCGCACCGAGGCGGCCGCCCAGGCCGACGAGCTGCTCGCCGAGGCCATGGCCGAGGCCGAGAAGCTGCTGGCCGAGGCCGCCGCGACGGTGGAGAGCGCCCAGCAGGACGCGGCCCGTACCGCCGATTCGGCGCGCGCGCAGGCCGACGCCCGCCGGGCGGAGGCCGCCGAGCAGGCCGAGCGGACGCGCGCGGACGCCGGCGCGGAGGCGGAGCGGCTGCGGGCCGAAGGGGCCACCGCCCTGGAGACCGCGCAGCACGAGGCCGCCCGCATGATGGACGAGGCCCGCGAGGCCGCGAACGCCCGTCGTACGGAGGCCGCCGAGCAGGCCGACACGCTCGTCGCGGAGGCCACGGCCGAGGCGGAGCGAATGGCCGCCGAGGCGGCGGAGGCGCTCAGTTCGGCGCAGGAGAACGCCAACAGCACGCGGGCGGACTCCGCGAAGCTCAAGGCCGACGCCGTCATGGAGGCGGAGCGGCTCGTCGCCGAGGCGCGCGCCGAGGGCGAGCGGACGGTGGACGAGGCCCGCGATGCCGGGGCCCAGCGCCTGAACGAGGCCGCCGAGAAGGCCGACGCGCTCGTCGCCAAGGCCCAGGAGGAGGCCCTGCGGGCCGCCGCGGCCGCCGAGGAGCAGGCCGACACCATGGTGGGCGCCGCCCGCCGGGAGGCCGAGCGCATCGTCATGGAGGCCACGGGCGAGGGCAACGCCCTGGTGGAGCAGGCCCGTACGGACGCCAACACGCTGCTCGCCGAGGCGCGCGGCGACGCGACCGCCATAAGGGAGCGGGCGGACGAGCTGCGCGCCCGCGTCGAGGGCGAGGTCGAGGAGCTGCACGACCGGGCGCGCCGGGAGGCCGCCGAGGCCATGCAGTCGGCGGGCGAGCGCTGCGACAAGCTGGTGGCCGCCGCGACCGAACAGCTGGCGGAGGCCGAGGAGAAGGCGAAGACGCTCGTCTCCGACGCCGGCAACGAGGCGAGCAAGGTCCGTCTCGCCGCCGTCCGCAAGGCCGAGGGGCTGCTCAAGGAGGCCGAGCAGAAGAAGGCCGCCGTCATCCGCGAGTCGCAGGCGCTGCTGAAGGACGCCGAGGAGCAGAAGACAGCCGCCGTACGCGAGGCGGAGCGCCTGCGCACCGAGGGTGCGGAGGAGGCCAAGCGCCTTGTCGAGGAGGGGAAGCGGGAGCTGGCGGCGCTGGTGCGGCGCCGCGAGGACATCAATGCCGAGATTTCCCGTGTCCAGGACGTGTTGGAAGCGTTGGAATCATTTGAAACCCCGGGGGCAGGAAGCGCCAAAGAGGGCGGGGTGAAGGCAGCAGCGGGTGCGGGTGCAACTCGATCGGGTGGCAAGCAGTCCCAGAAGTAGCCACTCGTACGAGGGGACATTCTCCAGATCTGCCAACCATCTACTCGATGACACGCCGCTCGCACCCCTAGGATTCCCTCTATCACCTCACCGGTCTCTTATGACAGGAACCCCATGAGCGACACTTCCTCCCCCTTCGGCTTCGAGCTCGTGCGGCGTGGATACGACCGCGGCCAGGTGGACGACCGTATTACCAAGCTCGTCGCCGACCGTGACAGCGCACTGGCTCGAATCACCTCTCTGGAAAAGCGCATCGAGGAGCTCCACCTCGAAACGCAGAATGCTCAGGCCCAGGTCAACGACGCGGAGCCGTCCTACGCGGGGCTGGGAGCACGGGTCGAGAAGATCCTTCGGCTGGCCGAGGAAGAGGCCAAGGATCTGCGTGAGGAGGCCCGGCGCGCGGCCGAACAGCACCGGGAACTGGCCGAGTCGGCCGCCCAGCAGGTGCGCAACGACGCGGAGTCGTTCGCCGCCGACCGCAAGGCGAAGGCGGAGGACGAGGGCGCCCGGATCGTCGAGAAGGCGAAGGGCGACGCCGCCACCCTGCGTGCCGAGGCGCAGAAGGACGCGCAGTCCAAGCGCGAGGAGGCGGACGCCCTCTTCGAGGAGACCCGCGCCAAGGCCGCCCAGGCCGCCGCCGACTTCGAGACCAACCTCGCCAAGCGCCGTGAGCAGTCCGAGCGCGACCTGGCGTCCCGTCAGGCGAAGGCCGAGAAGCGCCTCGCGGAGATCGAGCACCGGGCCGAGCAGCTGCGCCTGGAGGCCGAGAAGCTGCGGACGGACGCCGAGCGCCGGGCCCGCCAGACGGTGGAGACCGCGCAGCGCCAAGCCGAGGACATCGTGGCCGACGCGAACGCCAAGGCGGACCGGATCCGCAGCGAGTCCGAGCGCGAGCTGGCGGCGCTGACCAACCGCCGCGACTCCATCAACGCCCAGCTGACCAACGTCCGCGAGATGCTGGCCACGCTGACCGGCGCGGCCGTGGCCGCGGCCGGCGCCCCCGGTGACGACGAGCCGATCTCCCGCGGCGTCCCGGCCCAGCAGAGCCGCTGACCCTCCCGCACCACCCCTTTGCGCACCACCCTTTACGCACCCCCGTACGCCGACGCCCCGAGTGCCGCCCGACCGGCACCGGGGCGTCGGCGTCTCCTCGTGCCCCGTCATCCCCGCCGTCCCCGCCGTCTCCGTCCCCGTCCCCGTCCCCGTCCCCGTCATCCGGATGGCCGCCTACCGCTGGCGGAGCGGGCGGTACCCCCTTAGCGTGGCCGAATGATCGAGCTCCAGGGCCTGACCAAGCACTACGGCGACAAGCTCGCCGTGGACGGTCTCACCTGCACGGTCCGGCCCGGGATCGTCACGGGCTTCCTGGGTCCCAACGGCGCGGGCAAGTCCACGACGATGCGGATGATGCTCGACCTCGACCGGCCCACCGCCGGCACGGTCCTCATCGACGGCAAGCACTACCGTCAGCTGAGGGACCCGCTGCGGGCCGTGGGGGCGCTCCTGGACGCCAAGGCGATGCACGGCGGCCGCAGCGCCTACAACCACCTGCTGTGCCTGGCCCAGAGCAATGGCCTCCCGCGGTCCCGGGTGGGGGAGGTCCTGGACACGGTCGGGCTGACGTCGGTGGCCAAAAAGCGCTCCAAGGGCTTCTCGATGGGCATGGGGCAGCGGCTCGGCATCGCGGGCGCGCTGCTGGGCGACCCCCGGATCCTGATGTTCGACGAGCCGGTCAACGGACTGGACCCCGAGGGCATCCACTGGATCCGCAATCTCATGAAGAACCTGGCCTCCGAGGGGCGCACCGTCTTCGTCTCCTCGCACCTGATGAGCGAGATGGCGCTGACCGCCGACCACTTGGTGGTCATCGGCCAGGGCCGGCTGCTCGCGGACACCTCGATGGCCGGCTTCATCGCGCAGAACTCCCGCTCGTACGTACGGCTGCGCTCGCCCGACCACGAACGGCTGCTGGACGCGCTGTCGACGACCGGGGTCACGGCGGTCACGGGCGTGGACGGCACGCTGGAGGTGGACGGCACGGGGGCGGCGGAGCTGGGTGAGCTGGCGGCGCGGCACGGGATCGTCCTGCATGAGCTGAGCCCCCAGCGGGCGTCGCTGGAAGAGGCGTTCATGCAGCTCACCGCCGAGTCGGTGGAGTACCACGCGCACAGCGGGACCGGGCCGCGGCCGGATTCCGGGCCGGTTGCGGATTCCCGGCCGGTGCCGGGGCAGCCGCCGGGTGCCGGGGGCTGGGGCGCCGACTGGCGCAAGAAGGGATCCTGACGATGGCGGTGACGACCCAGGTCCTCCGGTCGGAATGGACAAAGATCAAATCCGTCCGCTCCACGGTCTGGACGCTCGGTATCGCCGTGGTGGTGACGATCGCGCTGGGCGCTCTGATCAGCGCTTTCACCAAAAGCAACTTCGATGAGTTGTCCGCGCGGGAGAGGATCACTTTCGATCCGACCTTCACGAGTTTCGCGGGTATGGAACTCGGCCAGCTCGCAATGATCGTTTTCGGTGTTCTGGTCGTTTCCAACGAATACAGCACCGGAATGATCCGCACTTCCCTGGCCGCGGTTCCGCAGCGCGGCATTCTCCTCTTCTGCAAGCTCGCCGTCGCGACACTGCTTGTGCTGGTCATCGGCATGATCACCAGCTTTGCGGCGTTCTTCGTGGGCCAGGCGATGCTCGGCCACCACAAGGCGTCCATCGGTGACCCGGGTGTGCTGCGGGCGGTGATCGGCGGCGGGCTCTACATGACGCTGATCGCGGTCTTCTCGATGGGCGTCGCGACGATGCTGCGCAGCCCGATGCTGTCCCTGGGCATCCTGATGCCGTTCTTCTTCATCATCTCCAGCATCCTGGGCGCCGTCTCCGCCACGAAGAAGGTCGGCCAGTACCTTCCCGACCAGGCGGGCCACAAAATCATGCAGGTCGTGACGGCGGACGACGACGCACCGTACGGGCCGTGGGGCGGTTTCGCGATCATGGCGGCGTGGACGGTGGCGGCGCTGATCGGGGCGTACGTGCTGCTGAAGCGGCGCGACGCGTAGCCCCTCCGGGGTGGGGTGGGGGTTCGGGCCTCGGCCCGAGGCCGGTGGGGGTCGGCAGGTCCCGCAGGGCGGTCGGCCCAGGACCACGCGCCGCCTGCGCACGTCGGACGACAAGAGCCGCGCTGGACCACCGGAAGGACCGGCCTGTGACGGATCGCAGTCTTGAGGCACTCGGGCTCGACGGGGCGCCCGCCGAGTTTCCGCTGACCTATCCCGGCCGGCCGGTCACCGAGCCCGCGCTCCTCGCGGGTGACGAGCTGCTGCCGCTGCGGGTACGAGACGGCCGGCTCGGCACCTGGGGCGTCGTGACGGCGATGGACGACCCCGCGCCGGACGGCGGACCGGACGGCGGACCGGACGCGGCTCCCTCCCACGAACCCGGGCTCGACACGGTCCTGGACCGCCTCGGCCGGCCCCGCACGGGGCAACGGCACCCCGTCATCGCCGTCGGCTCCAACGCCTCGCCCGCCCAGCTCCACCACAAGTTCACCCGGCGCGGCCTCCCCACCGCCGCGCCCATGGTGCCGGTGCGGGTGCGCGGTGTCGGGGTCGGCTGCTCGGGGCACATCGGTCTGCACGGCTACGTCGCCGCCGCGCCGTACCATGCCCCGGACGCCGAGCTCACCCTGGTGATCAGCTGGCTGGATACCGCCCAGCTGGCCGCCGTCGACACCACCGAGCTCAACTATCTGCGGGTGCTCCTGCCCGGCGACGCCTTCCCCATGACCATGCCGTCCGGGGAGCGGCTGGGCGGCGCCTACCTCTACGTGAGCGTGCACGGCGTCCTCATCGATCGGCACAGCGGCCGGCCGCTGCCCGGCGGCGGCGACCAGTGGGCCCTGCTCGGCCGGCTGCTCGCCGCCTCGCCCGACCTGCGCGGTCTCCTGGGCCCCGACCCGGCCAGCTGGGTGGCGCGGGCCCGGGCGGACGAGGCGGTACGGGCGGAGGGCAAACGGATCTTCCGCAGCCAGGGACTGCTGCTGACGGGCAGCGGCCTGCCGGCCCCGGAGGAGACCGGCACACCGGCGCGCCGCTACGACGACCTGCCCCCGCTCTCCCCCGGAGCACCGTAATCCGGACACGCCGGAACCGTCAGTCTCTCGTTATGCTCCTAACCCTTACGGGGGCGTATGCCCCGAGGAGCTCGTGAAGGGCGGAGCATGATCGAGGCAGTCGGCCTGACGAAGCGCTACGGCGCCAAGACGGCCGTGCACAATCTGTCGTTCCAGGTGCGGCCGGGGGCCGTCACCGGCTTTCTGGGCCCGAACGGGTCCGGCAAGTCCACGACGATGCGCATGATCCTTGGCCTGGACATGCCCACCTCCGGTCACGTCACGATCGGCGGCCACCCCTTCCGCAAGCTTCCCAACGCGCCCCGCCAGGTCGGCGCCCTCCTCGACGCCAAGGCCGTGCACGGCGGTCGCAGCGCCCGCCTGCACCTGCTCTCGCTCGCCCAGCTCGCCGGCATCCCGGCCCGCCGGGTCGACGAGGTGCTCGGCGTCGTGGGCCTGCAGCAGGTGGCGAAGCGGCGTTCCAACGGCTTCTCGCTCGGCATGGGTCAGCGCCTGGGCATCGCGGCCGCCCTCCTCGGCGACCCGCAGGTCCTCCTCTTCGACGAGCCGGTCAACGGCCTCGACCCCGAGGGCATCCTGTGGGTGCGCAACCTCATGAAGCAGCTCGCCGCCGAGGGCCGTACCGTCTTCGTCTCCTCGCACCTGATGAGCGAGATGGCGCTGACCGCCGACCACCTGATCGTGATCGGCCGGGGTCAGCTGCTCGCCGACATGAGCGTGAAGGACTTCATCTCCGCGAACTCGGCGGACTTCGCGCGCGTCCGCACCTCCGACGAGCCCGGCGGCCGCGACAAGCTCACGGCCGCGCTCGTCGAGGCCGGCGGCCAGGTGCTCTCCGAGCCGGACGGCGCCCTGCGCGTCACGGGCGTGCCGCTCCCCCGCATCAGCGATGTCGCGCACGACGCGGACATCCGCCTCTGGGAGCTCTCCCCGCACCAGGCGTCCCTGGAGGAGGCCTACATGCGGATGACGCAGGGCGCGGTCGACTACCGCTCCACCGCCGACCAGCGCGCCGGCCTCCAGCCGGCCGGGCCGTACGGCTACGGGCCCGGGGCCCCCGCCCCGCAGGGCTGGGGCCAGCAGCCCCCGGCCAACCCCTACCCCGTACTCCCGGGCGAGCAGCCCAACCCGTACGCGCAGCCGCAGCCCCCGGCCCCGATGCCGATGCCGATGCCGATGCCGATGCCGATGCCGCAGGCGATGCCTCAGCCGCCCGCCGCGGCCCCGCAGGCACCCCAGGCCGCTCCCGTACCGGCCGAGCCGAGCGACGCGCCCGCCCCCACGACGGCACCCGCCCCCGCCGACCTGACCAAGCGTGACAGCGAGGACGCCCGATGACCGCCCCCCAGCACCCCCAGCCGACCGCGCCTCCGCCGTTCGCGCCGCAGGCTCCCGGCTATGCGCAGCAGCCCGCCCCGGGCCAGTGGACCGGCGGCCCCGGCGGTTACGTCTCGCCGATCCCGGTCCGCAAGGCCACTCTCGCCGACGCGCTGACCGCCGAGTGGACCAAGATCCGGTCGGTCCGGTCGACGATCTGGACGCTCGGCGTCATGCTCGTCCTCATCCTCGGCATCGGCTTCCTGGCCGCCGCCCTGGTGAACACCGCCGACGGCGACCTGGGCTCGGGCGCCTCCCCGCTGACCTTCGGCTTCTTCGGCGTGCTGCTGGGCGTCATCTGCGTGATCACCCTCGGCGTGCTGACGATCTCCTCGGAGTACGGCACCGGCCTGATCCGTACGACCCTCACCGCGTGCCCCGACCGCGCCCGCGTGCTGACCGCCAAGGCGACCGTCTTCTTCCTGCTGACCTTCGTGCTCACCCTGGTGTCCACGACGCTGGTGGCGCTGCTCGACTCCGCCCTGCTGAGCGATCAGGCGGACGCCGACCTCACCGGCGAGATGTGGTTCAAGGCGACGGTCGGCATCAGCCTGTTCGTCGGGGCGATGGGCCTGATCGCACTCGCCATGGGCACCCTGCTGCGGCACTCCGCCGGGGCGATCACGGTCATGCTGGGCCTGGTGCTGCTGCCGCTGGTCGTGGCGATGTTCATGTTCTCGTCGAGCCTGAGCGACGTGCGCGAGGCGCTCTTCCAGTACTCGATCCCCAATCAGCTCGCGGTCTTCTACGAGACCGGGAACTCCCACGGCTCGGCGGCCGAGAACGGGCCGGCCGGCTGGGAGCCGCTGTGGATCGTCCTGGGTCTCGCGGTCGCGGCGATGGCGGGCGCGTACGCGTCGCTGCTCAAGCGCGACGCGTAGGGGCTCCGCCCTGGGGTTGACGACGTCTGTCAGTACCTCGGTGCGTTACGGGACCGCTGGAGCCGCGCGCTCCGGCGGTCCTTCGCGTTCCAGCATGCCTTGTGCCAGTGCCGCCGGTCCTCCACGCCGCCGCCGTACTGCGGCCAGGCGACCAGGTGCGGGACCCCCGGCGGGATCTCCTGGTCGCAGCCGGGGCAGCGGTAGTGCTTCGCGGCCGCGCCGCCGCCGACGGTGCGCACGGCCCACTCCTCCCCCTGCCAGCTCTCCGTGTGCTCCAGCCCGTAACGGTGGAACCCGCCCTCGCGCGGGTCGTCGGCCGGTGGCTTGTCGGGACCGCCTCGCGGGCGGTTTCGGCGCGGGGACACGGGGCACCTCGGAGGTCTGGGGAGCTACGGGCCGTGACCAGGTTACGCGTCACCGTCACCGTCCCGGGCGGCCCTCCCCCGGCCGCAACCCTCCTGCTCTCCGATCATCATGAAAACTTAACGCCGGGCCGTGCCCATGGCACGTGTCAGACGTTATTTCGGGTGGGGGGATGCCGCGTCGGTCGCTAGGAGGAGTAAGAGCGATGCGCGTTGGAGCATTCGTCCTGGCCGCACAGTTCCCCGGCCAAGGGCACGGGGAAGCACTGCACCGGGCCGTCCGGTCGGCGGAGATCGCCGAGGAGTCCGGTCTGGACGCCGTCTGGCTGGCCGAGCACCACTTCGTGCCGTACGGCGTCTGCCCGTCCGCGGTGACGCTGGCCGCCCTGCTGCTGGGGCGCACCCGCCGCATTCACGTCGGTACGGCGGTGAGCGTCCTGCCCACGGTGCACCCCGTCGCGCTGGGCGAGCAGACGGCGCTGCTGCACCTGGTCTCGGAGGGCAGGTTCACCCTCGGGGTGGGCCGCGGCGGGCCGTGGGTGGACCTGGAAGTGTTCGGCTCCGGCCTCGACGCTTACGAAGAGGGGTTCCCCGAGTCCCTCGAACTGCTGATGCGCTGGCTGCGCGAGCCCCGCGTGGGCGCGGCCGGCCCGCGCTTCCGCTTCCGCGAGGTGCCGGTCGTACCGCGCCCGGACGACCTGGAGGATCGTTCCGCCCCGCCGGTGATCGTCGCCTGCACCTCGCCCGCGAGCGTACGGCTGGCGGCCGGGCACGGGCTGCCGATGCTGCTCGGGATGCACAGCGGGGACGAGGAGAAGGCGGAGATGGTCGGCCTGTGGCGCAAGTGCGCGCTGGAAGCGGGCCGTTCGCCCGAGGAGGTCGCGGCGGCCGGCCATGTGTCGGCCGGCGTCGCGCAGGTCGGGGACCGGCGCCAGGAGGCCGCGGAGACACTGACCAAGGCCATGCCCGGCTGGCTGCACCAGGGGCTCTCGGCGCATGTGACGGTCGATGGCCGGATCCGTCGGATGCGCGACCCGCTGGAGTACACACAGCTGTTGTGCGACCTCCATCCGGTGGGCCCCCCGCGGCTGTGCGTGGACCGGCTCGCGGCCACGGCCGAGCGTACGGGCATCACTCGGTTCGCCCTCCTGACCGAGGGCTCCGGCGACCTGGCCGCCACCGAGGACAATCTCCGCCGGCTGGGCACCGAAGTGCTCCCGCTGCTCGCCTGACGCCTCCCCGGCCTCCTCCGGCTCCGCGCGCACGCCGCCCGTGCGCCGTCGACCGCCGCCGGCGACGCTGCCGCCCCTGCACCAGCACCTCCCGCGTGTGGAGCGGCAGCACGGATGCCTAGCAGTCCCGGAACTCCGGGGACTGGTTCAGCAGCTGGCCGCGGATCGAGGTGAAGCGGGCGAGACGGTCGTCGGCCGACGGGTCGAGCGGGAAGACCGCCACCCGATGGCAGTTCTGGAACGCCAGGCGCACACCGAAATGCCGCTCCAGCGCCCCGCGGATCGCATTGCTCGCCAGGGCGCGCAGGAGTTGCCCCCGGGCCTGCTCGTCCGGGGGAGGCGTCTGGTTGTCGGCGAACTCGCCACCGTCGATCTTGAGCCGGGCCACCAGGGAGCTGATCATCTCCCACGCGTACGGCAGGGAGGTCCGGACGCAGTCGACGAATTCCGCTTCGTCGACCTCGCCTCGCTCGGCCTGTCCAAGGAGGGCCGGTGAGACGTCGAGCGACATGAGTTCTCCTCTCGCGACCCCGCGAGCGGGGTCTCAGGGATGGGCGAGCGGACGACGACGCCCTGTGCCCGTACGACGGCCGCCCGCCTCAACGGTAATTCGGCCACTGCGGGGGCACCAGGAGACTGCACCAAGTACCAGCCACCCGCTGAGCGGGGAAATGGGTGAGAATCGCGCTCGACGGCCGGTCTCGAGTAGCGTTGCCCACCATGCGTCTCGTCATTGCCCGTTGCTCCGTGGACTACGCGGGCCGGCTCACTGCCCACCTTCCCTCCGCCCCCCGGCTGATCCTCGTGAAGGCGGACGGCAGCGTCTCCATCCACGCGGACGACCGTGCCTACAAACCCCTCAACTGGATGTCCCCTCCTTGCACGCTCAAGGAGGGCGACGGCTCGGTGTGGACGGTGGTCAACAAGGCGGGCGAGAAGCTGATCATCACGATGGAGGAAGTCCTGCACGACTCCTCGCACGAGCTGGGCGTCGATCCGGGGCTCATCAAGGACGGCGTGGAAGCACACCTCCAAGAGCTCCTCGCGGACCGCATCGAGACGCTCGGTGAGGGTTATACCCTGATTCGCCGCGAGTACCCCACGGCCATCGGCCCGGTCGACATCCTCTGCCGGGACGCGGACGGCGCCACGGTGGCGGTCGAGCTCAAGCGCCGCGGCGACATCGACGGCGTCGAGCAGCTCACGCGCTACCTGGAGCTCCTCAACCGCGACCCGCACCTGGCACCGGTGCGCGGCGTCTTCGCGGCCCAGGAGATCAAGCCGCAGGCGCGCGTCCTCGCGACGGACCGCGGCATCGGCTGCGTCGTCCTGGACTACAACGCGATGCGCGGCATCGAGGACGACAAACTGCGGCTGTTCTGACGACAAGCTGCGGCTGTTCTGAGGCTCCACGGGGCCCGTACGGGCTGTGTCGGGTGACACGGCCTGTGCGGGCCCTCGGTGTCTTCGTGGAGCGGCCAAGGCCTGTCCGGTGGATCACGTGAGCGGGCGGCTGCGGGCCGTGTCGTGCGCACCCCCGCTGCGCGGTGGTGTCCTCAAACTCCCCCAGCTACCGCTGGGGGTGCCCCCAACGGGCTGAAGGGGGCTGAGCCCAGCGAAA
>NZ_JAGGOL010000004.1 GCF_018614525.1 Streptomyces sp. ISL-11 | reverse complement strand
GCCCCTTACGGGACATCGTTTAATGTGACTAAAGTCGACCCTTGACGTCGGTTGCCGGGGCCGGTGTGTGGGTTCGGGACTTCGGGGGTCCCGGGGGGAGGACGGGAAACCGTATGAGTCACCGCTCCAACGGATTGATAGGCGTCTGGGCCGAGTCGCAGCGCCAGCGGCAGCGGCAGCGGGAGGCCGAGCACCGGGAGCGGATACAGGCGCAGCGCGAAGAGGAGCGCCTGCAGCGGGCGCACGAGCGGGAAGCGGCGCGGCTCGACCGGGAGCAGCGGGTCGCCTACCGGCAGCGGCGGGAGGCCGAGGCGCGGCGGCGGACCGAGGAGATCGAGGCGCGCGTCGCGGAGTTGACGGGCATTCTGGTCGCGGGGTGCGGGGAGCCGGCCTTCACGGCAGCGGCGTTGCGCCGGCCGGAGGAGGTCGAGCCGTTCCAGCCGGGGCACTTGGCCCATCCGGTGTTCCTGCCCGATCCGGGGCAGTACCGCTTCGCCCAGGGGGATTACGAGCGTGACCTGCGAGCGGCGCAGGACGCCGAGGCGCAGCGACTGCGGCAGTTGGCCGCCTACCGGCAGCAGTACGAGCAGTGGGCCGCGGCCCAGGCGGCCGACATCAGACGGCACAACGCCGAGATCGAGGAGATGACCGACGCGCTGCGGCGGCGCGATCCCGAGGCCGTCGTCGCGTACTTCTCCGCCGCCCTGTACGCCTCCGCCGCCTGGCCCGAGGAGTTCCCGCACCAGGTGTCCGCCGCCTACGATCCGGGCGCCCGGCAGCTCGTACTCGCCTGGGAGCTGCCCGGGTACGACATCGTGCCGGAGGCCAAGGCCGTGCGGTACCTGCCCTCCGTGGACCAGGAGAGGGAGACGGCCCGGCCGGCCGCCCAGCGGCGGGCGGTCCACCGGGACGTGCTCGCCCAGTGCGTGCTGCTGGTGCTGCGCGACCTCTTCGCGGCCGACGGGTTCGGGGCGCTGGAGTCCGTCGTCGTCAACGGCTTCGTCGACGACCACGACCCCGCCACCGGCCACCGGGCCGAGATCGTGCTGGCGTCGGTCACCGCGACCCGTCCGGTCTTCGCCGGGCTGCGGCTGGAGCAGGTCAGCGCCGTCGACTGTCTCACCGACGGGCTCGGCGGGCAGTTGTCCGCGCGCCCCGACCAGCTCGCGGCCGTGCGGCCGGGCCGGATGCCCGACGAGGTCGGGCACGGGGTCGTCTCGCACGGCGGCGGTGACGACCCGGATCTGTACGAGATGGACCCGGTCGAGTTCGAGGCGCTCGTCGCCGAGCTGTTCCGGGCCCGCGGGATGCGGGCGGTGATGACGACGCGCTCCAACGACGGGGGCGTGGACGTCGAGGCCCTGGACCCGGACCCGATCAGCGGGGGCCGGATCATCGTGCAGGTGAAGCGGTACCGCAAGACGGTGCCGCCGACGGCGGTGCGCGATCTGTACGGGACGGTGCAGGGCGCCGGCGCGAACAAGGGCGTGCTGGTGACGACCTCGGGCTTCGGGCCCGGTTCGTACGCCTTCGCCAACGGCAAGCCGCTGACCCTGGTGTCCGGCGAGGAGCTGGTCGGGCTGCTGGGGCGGCACGGGCTGCGCGGGCGGCTGGGCGGTGCGCCGGAGCGGTCGGCGCGGGCGGCGGGGACCGCCGACGCGCCCCCCGCCGACGCCGCCACCGGTGATCACAACATGCTCGGCATGTCCTGGGGCGGCACGGTCGCCCTCGACATCTGCGCGCTGGTCTGCCGGGGCGCCCGGGTGCTCAGCGACGATCACTTCGTCTTCTACAACAATCCGGCCACCCCCGACGGGTCCGTGCGCGCCGTCCCGCCGGCCCCCGCCGACAAGGCCGCCCTCCGGGTCGCCTTCGACGCGCTGCCGCCGGCCGCCGACCGGCTGGTGCTGGTCGCGGCGGTGGATCCGGACATCAACCCGGGGGCCGATCTCTCGGGCTTCAGCGATGCCCGGATCCGCCTGTCCGACGCCTCGGGCGCGGAGCTGGGGCAGCTGGAGGTCTCCGACGGGCGGCCCGGGGAGACGGCGCTCGTCCTGGGCTCCTTCCGCCGGCGCGCCAACGGCGACTGGGACTTCGTGCTGGGCGGCCAGGGGTACCGGGAGGGGCTGGAGGCGCTGGTGGAGGAGTACGGGATCGAGGTGGCTTGATCCCTTCGGGGGTCCTGTCCGGGGTTCTGTCCGGGGTTCTGTCCGTGACGCCTTCCCGGGATCTTCGCCGGGCGCGCCGTGCGGCGCGTCCCGGTGGCCGCCGCTGCTCGCCCACTTATCCACATCACCCATTCGTGTCAGCCCGGCCTCGTAGACTTCCCGAATGGCCGACCCCACAGAGACCGCCTGTCCCCCCGACACCAGCGAGGCCCTGCGCTGCCTGCAGCGCGTCTTCGGTTATGACGCGTTCCGGGGTGATCAGGAAGCCATCATCGAGCACGTCTGCGCAGGTGGGGACGCCCTTGTCCTGATGCCCACGGGCGGCGGCAAGTCGCTCTGCTACCAGATCCCCGCGCTCGTACGGCAGGGCGTCGGGGTCGTCGTCTCGCCGCTGATCGCCCTGATGCAGGACCAGGTCGACGCGCTGCGGGCGCTCGGTGTCCGGGCCGGGTTCCTGAACTCCACGCAGGACCTGGACGAGCGGCGGATGGTGGAGGCGGAGTTCCTGGCCGGCGAGATCGACCTGCTCTACCTGGCGCCGGAGCGGCTGCGCGTGGAGTCGACGCTGCGGCTGCTCGACCGCGGGAAGATCTCGCTGTTCGCCATCGACGAGGCCCACTGCGTGGCGCAGTGGGGCCACGACTTCCGGCCCGACTACCTGGCCCTGTCCCAGCTGCACGAGCGCTGGCCGGACGTACCGCGCATCGCGCTGACCGCGACGGCCACGGAGGCCACCCACGGCGAGATCGCGGCCCGGCTGAACCTGAAGGACGCCCGGCACTTCGTCGCCAGCTTCGACCGCCCCAACATCCAGTACCGGATCGTCCCGAAGAACGACCCCAGGAAGCAGCTCCTGGAACTGCTGCGCACCGAGCACGACGGTGACGCGGGCGTCGTGTACTGCCTGTCGCGCAAGAGCGTGGAGGACACGGCCGCCTTCCTGGCCGGCCACGGCATCGACGCCGTGCCGTACCACGCGGGGCTGGACGCCCGGGTGCGCGCCGCGAACCAGGCGCGGTTCCTGCGTGAGGACGGTGTGGTCGTGGTGGCCACGATCGCCTTCGGCATGGGCATCGACAAGCCGGACGTGCGCTTCGTCGCCCACCTCGACCTGCCGAAGTCCGTCGAGGGCTACTACCAGGAAACCGGCCGCGCCGGGCGCGACGGCCAGCCGTCGACGGCCTGGCTGGCGTACGGGCTGCAGGACGTGGTCCAGCAGCGCAAGATGATCGACGGTTCGGAGGGCGACGACGCCCACCGCCGCAAGCTGGGCGCGCACCTCGACACGATGCTGGCGCTGTGCGAGACGGTGGAGTGCCGCCGGGTGGGGCTGCTCGCGTACTTCGGGCAGCGGAGCACCGCGTGCGGCAACTGCGACACGTGCCTGACGCCCGCCGAGACCTGGGACGGCACCGTCGCCGCCCAGAAGTTCCTCTCGGCGGTACTGCGGCTGGCCCGGGAGCGGCGGCAGAAGTTCGGGGCCGGGCAGATCATCGACATTCTGCTGGGCAAGAAGACCGCCAAGGTCATCCAGCACGACCACGACGGCCTGACCGTCTTCGGCATCGGCACGGAGCTGAGCGTCGCGGAGTGGCGGGGCGTGGTGCGGCAGCTGCTGGCCCAGGGCCTGCTCGCCGTCGAGGGCGACTACGGCACGCTCGTGCTGACCGACGCCAGCGCGGAGGTGCTGGGCCGGCAGCGCGAGGTGCTGTTGCGGCGCGAGCCGGAGAAGCCGGCGCGGAAGGGCTCGTCGAAGTCGGGGTCCGGGTCCGGGTCGAGCAAGCGGGCCGTCCCCGTCGACCTGCCCGCCGAGGCGGTGCCGGTCTTCGAGTCGCTGCGGGCGTGGCGGGCGGCCACGGCCAAGGAGCAGGGCGTCCCGGCGTATGTGATCTTCCATGACGCGACGTTGCGGGAGATCGCGACGGCGGGACCGGCGTCGCTGGACGAGCTGGGCGGTGTCAGCGGCGTGGGCGAGAGCAAGCTGGCGAAGTACGGCGAGCCCATTCTGGAGCTGTTGGCGGGGGTGGCGGCCCCGTCCGCGTGACGTGGCTGGGGCGGGCGCGGGCGGGTTTCTCCCACTCTGACCCCGCCCTTCCCTCCCCCGGCTCCGCCGGGAGGCGCCCCCACGGGGCTCCGCCCGGGCCCCCGCCCTCGATCGCCGGACGGCTAGGCCGTGTCCGATGGGTCTTCGATAGCGGGTCGTCTCTGCCGCCTGCGGCGGTGAGCGCCCTGCGGGCGTGTCCTCAAGCGCCGGACGGGCTTGATTTGGGCTGAGCCCAGCCGTCTTTCAGCCCGTCCGGCGCTTGAGGACACCACCGCGCAGCGGTGGTGCGGCCGACACGGCCTGCGGCGCCCTCTCACATGATCCGCCGGACACGGCTAGTCGCGCCCCATCGGCGTGATCCGCTCCTGAGCCGCCAGCACGGCAGCCCCGTAGCGCGGGTCGGGCCGCAGCGCGTGCTCGCGCGCGCACGCCTCCGTGAACTTCAGTACGTGCTCGTCGCCGTGTGCGACCGCGCGGGCGGCGAGTTCGCCGAAGGGCGGCAGTTCGGTCTCCGCCGCCTCCGCGGCCGCCGTGGCCTCGCCGGCGCGGTCGCCCGTGAAGGCGAGCAGTAGGGCGGCGTGCACGTGCCAGAGCGCGGCCAGGGTCGGCTCGTGCAGCGGCTCGGGAAGGTGCGGCAGGACCAGGCGCACGGCGGCGGGCGCGGTGACGCCGTGCACGAGCGGGATCGGGAAGACCTCGGGGTGGCCGAGGTAGACGCCGGCGAACTCGGTGGTCATCTCGCTGAGCAGCCACTGCGTACGGGCCGGGGCGAGGGAGTCCAGCGCGTGCGGCCATCCGGCGAGCCCGTCGGGACGGGCCAGGCGGCGCGCGGCCTCGGCGCGGCCGCGCTCGCCGGGGAAGGGTGTGCGCGGCAGTGCGGCGATCGCGCCCGCCAGGTCGTGGTGGCCGCTCATCCGGACCTCGCCGGGCAGGTGGGCGAAGCGGGCGGCCCAGTAGGCGAGGCCGCGGGAGAGCTCGGTGAGCTGGTGCGGGGTGGGCTCGTCGGCGGCGGCCAGGGAGCGGACGGCGTGGGCGGTGCGGATCAGGCCGTGCGTCAGGCCGGCGAGGAGGCCGGGGAGCAGGCGGGGCCACCAGCGGACGAGGACGTCGCGCCAGGCGGCGTCGGTGAGTTCGCGGTGGAAGAGCCGTTCCCAGTCGCCGGCGCGGGAGAAGTCGCCGAGCGCGGGGCGCCAGGACGTCTCGTCGTCGGGGTCGAGGGCGAAGCGCGGGGCGGGCACGTCGTGGTGGGGCATGGCGGTGCGGTAGCGCTCGACCCAGCCGGCGACCTCGTCGCCGTGGCCGAGGGTGGCGAGGGTCTCGGCGCCCATGGGGCCGTGGTTGGCGAGGTCGGCGCCGCCCCCGCGTTCGTAGCCGAGGTCGTCCAGGCGCTCCAGGGCGTCGTTGAGCGCGTCGCGGTAACCGGTCGTCGGCATGGTGGCCTCCCCAGGTCCAGCAGTCCGTGGTCATCGTGCATCGATTCGGACATCAGAATGGTTCGGATATCCGAAGCATCTAGACTCGCAGTATGCCGCACGACCGCACCGGCGCAGCACCCGGACCCCACTCAGGGCCGGAATCCCGGCTGCCCACCCCCGAGGAGACCGAGGCCATCGGCCTCGTACCGCTGCTCGCGCCCTACATCCGCCAGGCCACCAGCGAGATGCCGCGAGAGCTGCGGGCGGTCTTCGACGAGCACGGCCTCACCGCTCGGCACGGCGCGGTCCTCCCGCAGCTGCTGGCCGAACAGCCGCTCGCGGTGAGCGAGTTGGCCCGCCGGCTGCGGCTGTCGCTGTCGACCACCAGCGAGCTGGTCGGCGCCCTGGACCGGGCCGGCCTGGTCGAGCGGCGCGAGGACCCGGCCAACCGGCGCCGCACGCTCGTCGCGATCGCGGAGAGCCGGCTGCCGGCGGTCCGGGCGTTCATCGCCTCGCGCTCGCGGCCGCTGCTGCGGGCGCTCGACAGCCTCTCGGCGCGCGACCGGGCGGGGTTCGTCGCGGGCCTCACGGCGTGGGCGCGGGAAGCACAGGCCCAGGACGGTTCCGCCACGCCCCGGTGAGGGAGTCGCCGGGCACGGGGTCGCGGCGCACGTCCGTGAGATGGGCGAAGACGACGACGTTGCCCAGGTACGCCTGGGCCTCGGTGTCGAAGCCGCCGCCGCAGGTGATCACCCTCAACTCGGCTCGCGGGGAGGGCCCGTAGACCTTCGCCGAGGGGAAGTCCGTCCGGCTGTAGACCTCGATCGCGTCGATGGTGAAGACGGCCGTACGACCGTCCGCGCGCGCCACTTCGACGGTGTGGCCTCGCTTCAGGGCGCCGAGACCGTAGAAGACGGCGGGGCCGACGGCCGTGTCGACATGTCCGGCGACGATGGCGGTGCCGACCGCGCCGGGTGACGTGCCGCCGGCGTACCAGCCGGCGAGGTTGCGGTCGTCCTCGGGCGGGCTGGAGAGGCTGCGGTCGGGGAGCAGCGCGAGCGGCGTCATCGGGGCGTCGACGCGGATGGCGGGGATCCGCAGGCGCGTGGGCCTGGCGGCCGGCAGCGGCGCCGCGCCCTTCACCGGCCCGGCCGGCACGACCGCCGGAAACGCCTCGGAGGCGGACGGCTGCGGCGGCGGATCCTGCGCGTCGACGCCGTTCCGTATCAGCCAGCTCCCGAGACAGAGGGCGACCGCGAGCACGACGGCGACGACGGCCTTGCGGTGCGCGATGTCCTCCGGACGGGTTCGAGGGGGGCGGCCCGGGCGCCGGATGGCTTGCCCCCGGGGGCGGGCGTGGGGCCTGCCCGACCACTGGGTGTCCTCCGGACCGGGTCGGACGGCGTCGCCGGGGGCGGTGCGGCGGGCGTCGCCGGGGGCGGTGCGGCGGGCGTCGCCGGGGACGGTTCGGTCGGCGTCCTCCGGGCCGGCGCGGCGGGCGCCCCATACCCGGACTCGGACGCTGCCGTCCGGACGGAGCCGACGAATGCCCCACGGCCGGGCTCGGCGGATGCGCTCCGGACCGGGTCGGCGGGCGTCCTCCGGGCCGGCGCGGCGGGCGCCCCATACCCGGACTCGGACGCTGCCGTCCGGACGGGGCCGGCGGATGCCCCACGGCCAGGCTCGGCGGATGCGCTCCGGACCGGGTCGGCGGGCGTCCTCGGGGGCGGTTCGGCGGGCGTCCTCGGGGGCGGTTCGGCGGGCGTCCCGTGCCCGAACTCGAACGACGCCCCCCGGCCAAGCCCGGCCGAAGCCCTCCGGCCGGCTCCGGCCGAGACCCTCCGGACCGGTTCGGTCGGCGTCCTCGGGCTCGGCTCGGCGCGCGCCCTCAGGCTCGGCTCGGCGCGCGCCCTCAGGCTCGGCTCGGCGCGCGCCCTCAGGCTCGGCTCGGCGCGCGCCCTCAAGGCCGGTTCCGCGGATGCTCCCTGCCCGGACTCGGGCGATGTCCCCCGGCCAGGCCCGACCCGAGCCCTTCGACCCGCTCCCACCGGAACTCTCCGCACCGGATGGGCAGGTGCTCCCCGCCCGCACTCCGACAACATCCCCCAGCTGATCCCGGCCGGCACCCTCCGGCCGACTCCGGTCGAGGTCCCCCACCTCGACCCCGCGCGCATCCCCTACCCGGCCTCGAACGGCACCCCCCGGCCAGGCCGGACAGGCTCCCTCCGGCCGGTCTCGGGCATCCCCGGCCGACGAAGGGGCATCCATCGCCGCAAGCGAATCCGCACCCGAGGAACCGCCGGCCTCCGACCCCCCGCCGGGCCTGCGAGTCTCTTCCGCCCGCACCCGGCGGGCCTCACCGCCACCCCCACGCCCGGAATCTCCCTTCGCCTTCCGGGACGGACGAACCACCCCTTCCCTGGCCGGGCTCCCGCCCCCCGTCACCTCCCCCGCCCGGAGGGCTTCCCGTGCGCGGCCCCTGAGGGCCTCCCTCTGGCGGGCGTCGCGAGCGCGGCGCGCCGCGCCCCGCTTGCGGGACCGGCGGCCGCCCTGCCTCTGGGACATCTCGTCTCCCCTCGCCCCCGCGACACACCCCGCACCCCGGCCCCCGGGCGCTCGTGCGCGCGGGGACCAGGGTGGGGACCTGCCGGACAGGAGCGCTCGCCGTCAAGCCCGGTCGCCGCGCCGGCGCATGAACCACGTGCCGCCGACGGCCGCCGTGGCCAGGATCGCCGCACCGGCCACGATCTCGGCCATGCCGGAGTCGTCGCTGGTGGAGCCGACACCGGTCTTCATGCCGCCGGAGGGGGCCGTGGCAGGGGCCGTCGCGGGGGCTGTCTTCATGCCGCCGGAGGGGGCCATGGTGGGAGCGGTGGCAGGAGCCATCGCGCCGTCCTTGGCCGTGACGACCAGATCGCCGGTGGCCTCCTTGCCGGACTTGCACCGGACGCCGATGCCGTAGGTGCCCGCCCTGGCCTTGGCCGGGACCGTGAACTGGCCGACCACGACCTCCTTCTGCGTGCCCGGCTTGAGTTCGAACGAGGCCGGGCCGCCGACCGCGCTGGCGTCACCCATGGCCGCCCCGCCGGCGCCGCAGGTGGTGGTGTTCACCGTGACCATCGTGCCGGGCTGTGCGGAGTCCGGCGTGACCTCCAGCTTCTCGACGTCCACGGCCAGGGCGGGGCCACTCGCCAGCCCGAGGGCAGCTATGGTCAGGGCGGTCCCGGTGAGCACTCGTGCTGTACGCATGCTTGTTCCTCCGTGAGCGCGGACGCGGCACACCGATGTGCCAGGAGAAGGAATGGGGGGTTCCGCGCTCCTACGAGCCGAGGGAACCGGCGTTCCGCCGCCCGCGCACCCCGGCGCGGCGCCGAAACCCCCTCGTCCGCCGCCGCGCACCACCCCTACGGGACGACGTAACGGCAGGTCACAGCAGGTGATCGACCGGTTACCCAGGTGAGCGGACATGGCCGTACCCGATCACGGCGAATGGGTGACCCAGCCCCCACCCAGCCTCCCGCCCCACCACTCCCGCACGCCCCCCTCCACCCCACAGAACGGTGACCCAGGGCTCACAAGGGGTCACTTCGGGAGCCCCCGCGCGTATGCTCTGCGCCCATGGGGGAGCAGCGTGACTTTCCCGTCAACGACCAAGAGTTCGAAGAGACTTGGCGGGTACGCATTTCCACGGTCGGCGGTGACATGCTCGGCGCCGGGATTCTGCTGGGTGTCGACGCCGTGCTGACCTGCGCTCACGTCATCCCCTGGGACGGCGGCCCGGAGCCGGACGGCGAAGTCCTCGTGGAGCTGGTCGGCGTGCCCGCGGCGGCGCCGGTGCGGGCCCGGGTCGCCGAGGGCTGCTGGGTGCCGGAACAGGCCGACTCCCGGGGCGACGTGGCCCTGCTCAAGCTGGCCGAGCCGCAGCACGCCCGGCACGCGGCCCCGCTGCACCGGGTGGCCCCGACCCCCGGCCGGACGGTCCGGATGTTCGGGCACCCCAGCGCCCGCGGGCTCCGCGACGGCGTCTACTTCTGGGCGACGCTCGACGGACCCTGCGGCCCGCGCGGCGAGTGGGTGCAGATGACGCCGAGAACGCCGGCGGAGACGGTGCGGCCCGGCTTCAGCGGGGCCGCCGTCACCGACGTGGAGACCCGCCAGGTGCTGGGCATGGTCGTCAGCCGCTACGACGACCGCACGATCGACGCGCCCACCGGCCAGCGGCTGCACCTGTCGTACATGATCCCGATCGAGACCGTCGTCCGGCACCTGCCGCGGATCGACGAGCACGTGGGCGGCCGGCGCGGCAACGACCTGCCCTCCGTGCCCCGAGGCGCCCCGCGCGACCAGGAGTTCGCCCGCTCGCTGGCCCGCTGGTTCGAGGGCGCGAACGGCTCCCGGAACATCGAGGCGATCGTCATCAAGAAGGGCGAGTCGACGCTGGCCGCGACCCTGAGCCGCACCGTCGCGCTGGCCGACCGCGAGGTGTCGGCCGACCCGCAAGGCTCCGCGCGGTCGGCGGGCTGCGGCACCGACGCCCCCGACACCGTGCCGCCCGTCGGCAGCGTCGACCTCGCCCTCGACGTCTCCGGCGCCACCGTCGCCATGGTCGCCGAGCGGGTCGCCGACCGGCTCGGGCTGCGCACGGGCAACGGCGAGTGCGCCGTGGGCCGCTTCGGCGAGATCCGGGCCGTGCCGCTGACGATCGTCGCCGAGGGGGTCGACTACGCCGAGGACCCGCTCGCGCTCATGGAGTTCGCCGACATACTCGCCGCCCGGGGCGCGCGGTTCCTCCTGGTGTTCCGTAACCCCGCATCGCAGAGCCTGGAGCTGGCACGGAGGATGGCCGATCCCCGCAAGGACGAGATCACCGCCCGCCTGGACCGGGTCCGCGAGCGCATCGAACTCATCGCCCGCCGCGAGCGCGTCGCCCACGACCGGGCCGCGCTGATCACGCCCGTACGCCCCGTGCCGCACGAGGCCGCCGGGCTGCGCCTGTACCTGACCGAGCTGCGCTACGACCCGCGGCTCGGCGGCCCGGACTCCCTGGACCGGCTCACCGCCTTCGAGAGCGCCGTGGAATCGGTCTACCTGAAGGTCGAGAAGGCGATCGCGCAGGCCGAGGAGGCCATCGCCCGCCGCGACGAACTGCGCGGCCGCCTGGAGGGGTTCTTCGCGCTGCTCGCGGACCGCGGGCTGGGGGAGGACCGGACCGCCGGGCCCCTCTACCGCGCCGCCCACGACCTGCTCTACCGGGCGCCCTGCGACCTGGCCGAGGCGGCGCGGGCCGTGGCGCTGTTCGCCGAGGCCGTACGCCGTCACACGCACCGCCCGCGAGGAGGCGACCGGCCATGACAGCGACCGCCGACTGCGAACGCCCCGACTGCCGGGGCTGCTCCGCCGACGGCACCGGCTTCTGCCGCGTCACCGGCCGCCCCGTGCCCGCGCCGCGCGGCGGCACCCTGGCGGAGAGCCCGCCCACCGCCGGCACCCGGCGCAGAAGGGCCACCGACGGGCTGTTCACCGTCGGCCCGGCCGGTGACGGCCCGCTCGACCTGCCCGTCGTCGGCACCCCGTCCCCCGAGGACCTGGTCGTCACGGACCAGCACGTGCCGCCGGGCGGCAGGATCTGCGGCCGGCACGGCTGCACCACCGTCGTCGGCCGCTCGTACGCCGGGCAGCCCGCCCTCATCAAGGGCTACTGCCCCACCTGCGGCCACCCCTTCGACTTCACCCCGCAGCTGGCACCCGGCGACCTGGTCGGCGAGCAGTACCGCGTGGTCGGCTGCATCGCCAACGGCGGCCTCGGCTGGGTGTACCTCGCCAAGGACATCCACCTCAGGCAACGCCCGGTCGCCCTCAAGGGGCTCATCCACAAGGACGACCCCGTGGGCCTGCGCGAGGAGCGGGACCATCTGACCCGCCTCGACCACCCCGGCATCGTCCGGATCATCAACTACGTGACGTACCCGGGCCGGAGCGGCGCCCCGGGCGACGAGGGCACGGACTACATCGTCATGGAGTTCGTGGGCGGCATGTCGCTCTCCCAGGTCCGCGACCGCATCACCCGCCGCGAGGGCCCCTTCGGCGAGCCGCGCGTCTTCGAGTACGTCCTCGCCTACGGCTGCCACATCCTGGAGGCGCTCGACTACCTGCACCGCGACGGCCTGGTCTACTGCGACCTCAAGCCCAACAACGTGATGCACCACGGCAAGCGCGTGAAGCTCATCGACCTCGGCGGCGTCCGGGTGCTCGGCAGGAACGGCGGCCCGGTCCTGGGCGCCCGCGGCTATCTGGCCCCCGAGGTGGCGCAGCGCCTGGCGGACGGCCTCTCCGTGCGGTCGGACCTCTTCAGCGCCGGCATGACCCTGCGGGCCCTCTCCGACGAGGCCGCGGAGCGCCCGCCGGGCCTGGGCGAGGAGTCCTACGAACGTGCCGTCGCCCGCGCCACGGCCGCCGAGCCGCTCGCCCGCTTCCCCAGCGCGCGCGACATGGCCGAGCAGCTGCGCGGCGTGCTCCGGGAGATCCGGTCGCTGCGCACCGGGGAGGAACTCCCCGAGCCGTCCACCCTGTTCGCCCCCACCGCCGCCCTGCTGGACGCCTCGCTCGGGCGCGTACCGCCGCTGGAGCGCTGGCTGTCCGGCCCGCGGCGCCCGTTGCTCGACACCGGACTGCCCGCCCCCGAGCGGGTCCCGCTGGACCTGCCCGTGCCCTACCCGCACCCGGACGACCCCGCCGCCGCGCTCCTCGCCCAGCCCACGACCAGCGGGCCGGCCCGTCTCATCCAGCAGCTGAGCGCCTCCGGCATCACCTCTCCGGAGATCGCCCTGCGGCAGTGCCGTGCCCACCTGGAGCTGGGCGAACTCGACGCCGCCGACGAGCGCCTGGCGGCCGCGACGGCCGCGCTCGACCCGGAGGCCGCCCCGCACGACTGGCGGATCAAGTGGCACCGGGGGCTGCTGGGGCTGGCGCGCCGCGACACCGACGCGGCCGAGCGGGAGTTCGACCGCGTCTACAGCGATCTGCCCGGGGAGTACGCGCCCAAGCTCGCCCTCGGCTACTGCGCCGAGCGCCGCGGCGACACCGGCGCCGCCGAGCGCTTCTACCAGGCCGTGTGGCGGCGCAACCGCTCGCAGGGCAGCGCGGCCTTCGGCCTGGCCCGGCTGCGGCTCGGCGACGGCGACCGCACGGGCGCCGTCGACCTGCTCAGCGGGGTGCCCGAGGTCTCCCGCCACCACGACGCCGCCCGCACCGCGTGCGTGCGCGTCCTGGCCGGACGGCTCTGCGCCGACCAGGGGCGGGGCCTGCCGGGGCTGACCCACCTCACCGAGGCGTTCACCCGGCTGCCCCGGCTCTACCTCGACGAGGGCCACCGCACCGGGCCGGCCCGCGACCGGCTGGAGGCCGAGCTGCTCGACGTCGCCCTGGACTGGATACGGGCGGACACCACACCCGCCGAGGAACGGGCCGGCGGCGGGCTCTTCGGCACGGACGACGAGGAGTTCACCATCCGCGGCCGGCTCGAACAGAAGCTGCGCGGCCTGGCCCGGCAGGCCGGCACCCCGGCCGGCCTCGGCACCCTGGTCGACCTGGCCAACCGCGTCCGACCCAAGACCCGCTTCTGACCAGGGGGAGCAGATGAGCAGAGCCCAGGGCCCCGGCGGGGCCCCGCGACCCGCCTTCACCACGCGACTGGACCAGAACAAGTACCTGCCCGCGGGCGGCAAGGGGTCGGCCCACGCCATCCTCACCGTCGAGGCCGACGGCCTGGACCGGCTCGCCGGGCGCGCCGACTGCGCCGAGGTCATCGTCATCGACTGCTCCGGCTCGATGAACTGGCCCAGCACCAAGATGGCCGCCGCCCGCCGGGCCGCCGCGGCGGCCGTCGAGGTGCTGCGCGACGGCACCCGCTTCGCCCTGGTCGAGGGCACCGACCGGGCGCGCGTCGTCTATCCGCCGGACGGGCGGATGGCGGTCGCCGGGCCCGACTCCCGGGGCGACGCCGCCCATGTCGCGGCGGGTCTCGTCGCCGCCGGCGGCACCGCGATCGCCGCCTGGCTCACCTGCGCCCTCGGCCTCCTCTCCGCGCAGGACGCCCCCATCCGGCACGCCCTGCTGCTGACCGACGGCCGCGACGAACACGACCGGCCCGGCGAGCTGGAGCGCGCGCTGGACGCCTGCGCGGGCCGGTTCACCTGCGACGCGCGCGGCATCGGCGGCCAGTGGGCCGCCACCGAGCTGCGCGGCATCGCGGGCCGGCTGCACGGGGTCGCGGACGCGGTCGAGGACGACAGCGACCTGGAGGCGGAGTTCCGCGCGATGATGACCAGCGCCATGGCCAAGGCGCTGCCCGACCTACGGATCCGGGTCAGCCTGCGCGAGGGCAGCGAACTGGCCTTCTTCAAGCAGGTCTTCCCCGTCGAGCTGGACCTCACCGGCGAGGGCGTCCGCCTCGACGACCTGACCGTGGAGTTCCCGACCGGCGCCTGGGGCGACGAGACCCGCGAGTTCCAGCTGTGCGTCACCGCCGAGCCGGCCGGCGACCCGCGGGGCCGGGACCTCCAGGCGGCCCTGGTCTCCCTGGCCCCGGGCCCCGCCGGGGGCACACCGCCGCTCGCCCTCCCCCCGCCCGGCTCGCTGCTGATCCACTGGACCGACGACCACGCCCTGTCCACCCACGTCCACCCGCGCGTCGCCCACTACGGCGGCTACGCCGACCTCGGCCGTGCCGTCACCGCCGGCTGCGAGGCGTACGAGCGCGGGGACCGCGAGACCGCGCGGGCCGAGTGGGGGCGGGCGCTGCGGCTGGCCGGCGAGCTGGGCGACGAGAAGATGCTGCGCCGCCTCGGCCGGCTGGTGCGGGCCGACCTGCCGGGCGGCGAGGTGGGGCTGCGCGGCGACCTCTCGCCGGGCGACCTCAACTCCGCCTGGGTCGCGGAGGGCCACAGCACCCGCTGGACGGAACCACCGCAGCCGCTCCCCCGCGCCGTGCCGCCGCCGCGCGAGAGCGCGGACCGGGCCTGCCCGCGGTGCGGGCGCGTGTCGGCGGGCACCGACCAGCACTGCACCGGCTGCGGCCTCGCCCTCACGCCCACCCCGGGAAACCCCGCATGACCGACGCCGCCGGCACCCGCCCGTACCTCATACGCCGCCTGGCCGTCCTGCTGACGGCCACGGTCCTGGCCTGCGGCACCCTGCTGGCCGCGTACTACGGCGTCAGCCGGAACGCGGGTGCGGTGTCGGGCCGGACGGCGCCGGCGATGGCACAGGTCGCCGGGGCCCGGACGGCGCTGCTGGACTCGTACCGGGAGGCGAGCGGGAACCTCGGCGACCGTGGCACCGCCCCGGTCGAGGGGCCGGGCGAGAAGTACCGCGCCGATCTGAACGCCGCCGAGCAGAGCCTGGAGAAGGCCGCCCAGAGCACGGTCGCCCGGGGCGACGGACAGGAGACCCTGCGCACCGCGACCGGGCTGGTCTCCTCCTACGACTTCCTGATCCAGCAGGCCGCCCGCAACGTCGGCAACCCCGTCCTGCACGGCTCCTACATGGGCTACGCGCACCGCACCCTGACCCGCGAGGGCAGCGGCATCGTGCCGCTGCTCGACCACGTGCAGAACCGGCAGCGCGCCGTGCTGAACGGCCAGGCGTCCTTCGGCGTCCTGCTGTGGCTCACCTGGATCATGGCGTACGTCTTCTGCGGCGCGCTGGTGTGGCTGCTCGTCGACACCCAGCGCTCGCTGCGCCTGCGGTTCCGGCGCCGGCTCAACCCGCCCCTGGCGGCGGCGACGGCGCTGGTGGCCGCCGTGGCACCGCTGACGTACTTCAGCCTCTTCATCCAGCACCGGCTGGGTGCGGCGGCGGACCGGCTGCACACCTCGTGGATCACCAAGGAGACGCTGAACGGGGTGCGGGACACCCTGGCCGGCACCCACTGGCGGGCCGGGGCCACCGGCTGGATCCCGCTGGCCGGCTTCGTCGTCGCCGCGCTGGTCGTCACCGGGCTCCAGCCGCGCGTCGAGGAGTACCGCTTCGAGAAGGCCCTCCACCGCCCGGGCGCACGGCCGCGCACCCACCAGGTCACCGCGGCGCTCCTCGCCCTGTGGCTGGTGCTGTTCGGCGCCGTCGGCTTCGGCGACCAGCGCGGCGGGGGCCGGAGCAGGGTCACCGTCGTCGCCCCGTGGACCGGTGAGGAGGGCAAGCGGTTCCGCGCGGTGCTGGACCGCTTCAGCCGCGAGGAGCACATCGCCGTCTCCTATCAGGGCACCACCTCCCTGCGCGACGTGCTGATCTCCCGGGTGAACGCGGGCGCCGCGCCCGACCTCGCGATCCTGCCCGGCGTCGGCGAGGTCTCCGAATACCTCGCCGACCGGCAGCTGCGCCGCCTCGACGACGGCCCCGACCCGGTCCTGAGCAAGGCCGAACTCGCCTCGTACGGAAAGCCGTGGACACCCGCGGACGGCCCGGTCTACGCCGTCCCCGTCAAGGTCGACCTCAAGAGCGTCGTGTGGTTCGACCCCACCCGCGGGCAACCGGCCGCGCTCGCCGCCCGGGGCGGCCCGTGGTGCGCGGGCATGGGAGGGGACGCCACCTCCGGCTGGCCGGGCACCGACTGGGTCGAGGACATCCTGCTCCAGCAGCACGACGAGACGGCCTACGCGCGGTGGGTGCGCGGAGACCTGGCCTGGTCCTCGGACGCGGTCAAGGACGCGTGGCGCTACCTCGGCCGGCTCATCGGGGCCGGCTCGGCCCGGTCCGCGCTCGCGCAGGACTTCACCCAGGGCCCCTTCCCGGCCGGCAAGGGGGAGAAGACCACCTGCGCCCTCCAGCACCAGGGCTCCTTCATCCGCGCCACCTACCGGGAGGGCTCCGGCGCGTCCTTCGCCCTCTCCCGCGACGTGCTGCCCGGCCTCGACGGCAGCTCCAGGGCCCGGGAGGTCTCCGCCGACTTCGCCACGCTGTTCCGCGACAGCCCGCAGACCCGCAAACTGCTGCGCTTCCTCACCCGGGACGCGCAGAAGGCGTGGACCGAACCCGGTCCCGGCGCGTCGGCCGCGGGCAATCCCCTGCGCCCCTTCTTCGCCAACCCCCTGGCCGCGCCGCCGCCCGGCGAGAAGCTCAACGCGCGCATCGACAAGGAGCTGCACGACGGGGCGCGCCTGTGCCTCGACGCCTCGGACGTGATGCCCCTGCGGATGCGCTCCGCCTTCCAGCACGGCGTCCTGGACTACCTGAGCAGGCCCGACGAGGCGAACCTGAAGCGGGTGACGGACTACCTCGACGCCGTGAAGGACCAGCTCAAGGCCGACGGCCGGTATCTGACGCCCGGCGCCGTCTGCGGCTGAGCCCAGCCACAATCAAGCCCGTCCGGCGCTTGAGGACGCGCCCGCAGGGCGCCCGCCGCCGCAGGCGGCAAAGACGGCCCGCGGCAGAATCCGCCGCACACCCCTAGCGCAGCAGCTCCTCCGGGCAACCCGTCCCGCGAGGGAGCTTGTACTTCGCGGCAATCCGATACGTACCCGCGCTCGGCGCGTACAGCATCGTCCAGTCGTCCTCGGGCTGGCCCGCCCGCGCCTCCTGGATCTGCTTGGACAGACAGCCGTGGACGTTGACGGGCGGCTCGCCGTGAGGGCCGGCCTTAGGGGCCTGGACGGCCTTGCCGGACTTGTCCAGCAGGCCCAGCCAGGGCGAGTACGGGATGCGGATCAGGACCGGTCCCGCCTCCTTCACCGTGATCGTCAGCTCGTCGGCGACGGCCCGCTCCACGACCGCCGGCGGGTCGGCCAGCGGTGTCGGCGCGTCGACCTCGTACAGCTTCCAGTTGGTGTCGGACCACACCTCGCGCAGGTACGGCTGCCCCTTGGCGACCAGCTTGGCCTCGTCCTTGGCGGCGGGGTCCGGCTCGCCGACGGGCAGCACCACGTAGTGCACCGCCCAGCGGTCGAGCCAGGCGCGGTAGCTGGCGGGGGTCAGCATGTCCGGTTCGTAGAAGAGCGGGTTGCGCTCGCGGTCCGCCTGCCGGTTCCAGCCGCGCGCCAGGTTGAAGTACGGGGCGAGGGCGGACGCCTCGCGGTGGCTGCGGGCGGGCACGACCTCGACGCGGCCGCGGCCGGCGTCCACCCGCTGGAGCCGGTCGACCACCGGCGCCAGCTCACGGGCCCAGGACGCGGCGGGCGTGGTGTGCAGGATGTCGCCGATGGCGATGGCGCCCTGCCAGATGGTGCAGGTCGCCAGGGCGAGGACGAGCGCGGTCCAGTTCCGGGCGCTGCGCAGCAGCTCGGCGCGCGGCGGCAGCTTGCGCTCGGTGAGGACGGCGACGAGCACGACACCGCCGAAGACCATGCCAAGCCGGGAGATGTTCGTGCCGATCTGCGAGGGGATCAGCCAGACCAGCAGGACGCCGAGGGTGTAGAGGGCCGACACGGCCCGGACGGTGCGCCACTCCTTGGGGACGAAGACGATCCCGAAGATGCCGCTGAGCAGCGGAAGGATCACCGAGGCGATGAACATCGGCTGCCGGCCGGAGAAGGGGAACATCCACGCCGACAGGGCGACCACCGCGACCGGCGGCAGCCCCAGCGTGTAGGCGGCCGGGCGGCGCTTGCCGAGCCACAGCGCGGCCGCCACTATGCCCACGAACAGGCCCGCGACCGGGCTGGACGCCGTCGCCAGCGCGGCCATCGCACCGGCCAGCACGGCCCGCGCCCAGCGGTACTTGCGCTCGGAGCGCCAGCGCACGGGCCAGGCGAAGACCGCCGCCACGGCGGCCAGGCCGAACATCATGCCGAGCCCGAACGTCACCCGGCCGGAGATCGCGTTGCAGGTCAGGGCGACCGTGCCGTAGAGGGCCGGCCACAGCGGGCGCCGCACGGCACGGCTGCGCACCAGCAGCAGGGCGAGCAGCCCGGCCGAGCCGGTGCCCGCGATCATCATGGTGGGTCGGACGCCCAGCTGGGCCATCAGGTAGGGCGAGATCGCGCTGTACGAGACCGGGTGCATCCCGCCGTACCACGACAGGTTGTACGCCGAGGTGGGGTGCTGGAGCGCGAACTCCGCCCAGGCGTCCTGGGCGGCGAGGTCACCGCCGCTGTTGGCGAAGACGAACACCCACATCACGTGCAGCACGGCGGCGGTGAGGAGGGTGGTCGCGACGGGCCGGCGGGCCAGTGCGCGGCCGGCGTTCCGCAGCCGCTCACGCGCGCCCGGACGGCCGGAACCCGGCTCCGGGGCGGCGGCGCCCGCCCGTATCCGGGAGGAGGGGCTGCCCTCGCTCCGCTCGCCCGGCTGCTGCGGCTTCCCTGCCCGTGCGGGCCCCACGGTGGTCACTGCGGTACTCCCCGTCTTCCCCCGAGGGTCTTCCCCCATCGTCACACTGTCCCGGCGGCCTTCCGGCAGCGGCACGCGGATGGGCCGCGCCCAAACCCTCGCGACGCTAGCACGCCCGCGCTCCCGCACAGGAACCGCGAAACGGCTCCCGGTCCGTACGCACTCGTACGGACCAGGAGCCGCCCACGGCCCTGCGGCGGGCGTCAGCCGAGGCGCGTCAGCTTCGCCCCGAAGGACGGCTCGTCCAGCGCCTTCTTGAGCGCCACCGGCACCGTCATCGCGCCGGTGCCGCTGCCGACGGTCAGCTCGCCGATCTCGGTGCCCGCCTTCGCGGCGTGCGGCAGCGTCTTCTTGCCGCCCTTGCCGATGGTGAGCTTGGCCGTCATGCCGGGCCAGCCGGCGCCCGTCAGGTCGCGCGTGGCGACGAGGGGGGTGCGGCCGCCCAGGCCGTCGTCGACGTAACCGACGACCTCGCCCTTCTTGACGATCTTGACGGAGGTGAGGGTGTCCTGCACCGACTTGATCATCTTGTAGCTGACGTTCTTGACCATCGTCAGGCTGTTCTCGGCGTTCGGGTCCGGACCGTCCTTGAAGTGCTGGTCCATCGTGACGCCGAGGATCTGGTGCTCCTTGCCGCCGACGGTCCGCTTGGCGGCCCACATCAGCGTGCCGCCGGCCGGGGTACTCGAACCGGTCTTGATGCCGAGCACACCCACCTTGAGCAGCAGGGTGTCGTTGTTGTTGTTGAGGTGCTGGCCGGGGACGTCGGCGTTGGGCTTGGCGACGATCTCCTTGAAGACCTCGTCCTTCATGACCGCCTCGGCGAGCTTCAGCTGGTCGACGGCCGTGCTCACGGTCGTCTTGTCGAAGCCGCTGGGGTCGGTGTACGTCGTCCTGGTCATGCCCAGGTCCTTGGCGGCGGCGTTCATCTTCGCCACGAACGCGTCCCGGGTCCCGGCGTCCCAGCGCGCCAGCAGGCGGGCCGCGTTGTTGCCGGAGGGGATGAGCAGCATCTGCAGCAGGTCGTACTGCGTGAACTTCTCGCCCTTGCGCAGCGTCACCCGCGACTCGTCCGTGGACCCCGACTCCTGCTCGGCCTCGGCGTCGACCTCGACCTCCTGGCCCTTGTCGCCCTTCTTCAGCGGGTGATTCTTAAGAATCACGTACGCCGTCATGACCTTGGCGACGCTCGCCGTCGGTACGGGCTTCTCCTCGCCGTACGTGCCCAGGCTGCCGACGCCGACGACCTTCGCCGCGGCCTGGCCCTGGTCGGGCCACGGCATGGCGAACCTCTCGCCGCCGAACGCGTACGTGGCCTTGGCCGAGGCGACCGAGAGCTTCGGTGCCGGCAGCGGGCGGAACGCCTGCACGACGCAGAAGACGATCACCAGGAGCAGGACCAGCGGCGTCCAGATCTTGACCCGGCGCACGGCCGTGCGGACCGGGGTCTCCGGCGGCGGCGGGGTGTTCGTCAGCTGCGCGAGCAGGTCGAGCGGCGCGGCGGGTCCGCCTGCGGCGGGCTCGGCCGAGGCTCCCGCCCCGGGTCCGGGTACGGGCGGCTTGGGCGCCGGCACCTTCGCCTTCGGCGCGGCGGCGGGCGGGGTGACGCTGACCGGTATGGCCGGCTTGGGCGCGCTCTCCGGCTTGGCGGCGGGGGCCGACCCGGGCTTCGGCCTGGCGGCGGGCTTCGCCTTCGCCGCCGCTTCGTCGAGGGACTTCAGCGGTACGAACTGGCTGGTCTTCTCCGAGTCCGACTCCGCGGCGCCCTTCCGCCCTGCGGCGCCCTTCACGTCGGGTGCCTTGAGCAGCTCGGTCGGCTGATCGACGGAGACGGCGGGCTTGTCGGGGGCCGGGCCCTGCTTGGGCTTCACGGCACCGAAGACGGCGGTGGGCTGGTCGGCGGGGGTCTTGGCCGGGGTGTCGGCGTCGGCGGCCTTGGCGGGTGCCTTGGCCGGGGTGCCGGCGTCGGCCTTCGGCTTCACCGCACCGAAGGCGGCGGTGGGCCGGTCCACGCCGGTGCCCTTGGCGGGCGCCTTGGCCGGGGTCTCGCCGGAGGCGGGCGCCTTGGAGTCGGCCGCGCCCTTGGGCTTCACGGCGCCGAAGACGGCCGTGGGCTGGTCGGCGGGAGCCTTCGCCTGGACGTCACCGGAGGCCGGAGCCTCGGAGGCGGCCGCGGCCTTGGGCTTCACCATGCCGAAGACGGCCGTGGCGCGGTCGGCGGGCGCGTCGGCGTCCTTGGCGGGGGCCTTGGGGGAACCGGACCCGTTGCCGCCGTCGGAGGCATCACCGGAACCGGAACCCTCACCGGCGCGGCCGGCGGGAGCCTTCGCGGCCTTGGCGGAACCGGACTCATCGACGCCGTCCTTCGCGGAGGCGTCGCCGGAACCGGAACCGTCACCCTTCGGGCGCACCGCGCCGAAGACGGCGGTGGCACGGTCGGCCGGAGCCTTCGCGTCCTTGGCGGGACGGGGCTCGTCGGCGCCGTTGGAGGCATCGGCGGAACCGGAACCCTCGTCGGCACGGCCGGCGGGTGTCTTCAGGTCCTTGGCAGGGCCGGACCCGCTGACGCCGTCGGAGGCATCGCCGGAACCGGAACCGTCACCCTTCGGGCGCACCGCGCCGAAAACGGCGGTGGCACGGTCGGCCGGAACCTTTGCGGGGCGCTCGGCGGCCCCGGAACCCTCGCCCTCCGGGCGATCCGCGGAACCGGAACCCTTACCGGCGCCCTCGCCCTCGCCCTTCGGCCGCGCCGAGGACGGCTCGTCCTCGGAGACGGCCACCCATGCCGCGACGGCCTCCTTCAGGCGCGCGTCACGCGGCGGGACGTCCGACCCTCCGGAGGTTCCGGAACCGGCGGGCTCGCCCGCCGGCTTTGCATCCGCATCGGAATCCGATGCGGTTTCCGCCCGTACGGAGGAACGCGAGGTCACGTCCTCCGGCGCGGCCCCCGCGCCCTCCGCGGAACGGGAATCCTTGCTCGCAGCACCCGGAGACCGCTCCGGCTCCGGCCGGCCGGTTTCCCGGAAAACTCCGAGCCTCGGGTCGCGCTCGCCGCCAGTCGTCTCCCCCGACGACTTCCGCTGCTTCGACTTGTCGGGGGACTCGCCCGCCACCGATGCCTCCTCGAATTCCCACGCCATACGCCGCCGCGAGGCGCTCCGCGCCCCGCCGCCCGAACCTTCACAACGCTTACCAGTGTCCTGTGTCGCCGTCGCGCCACCGCGCAACAGCGCCGTCAGTGGGGTTCGACTGGCCTCACCCTCGTGCAAGACGAGACGACATACCTACCGGTTCCCACCCGAAGCCACCACGCACTCTCGACAGACCAATGTGAGAGGGGTCACCCTGTCACTCATCCACGCGGGGAGGCATGGATGGGCAGGAGCCGCAGAACAATTCCGGAGGAGCTTCTGCTGCTCGCCTTGGACCCGACCACGGGAACCACGGCGCAGCCGCAGTCGCTCGACCTGGGTCTCGCCGGAGCACAGCTAGTGGAGCTGGCTCTGGCCGGACGGATAGCCCCGGACGGGGATCGTATCGCCGTGGTGATGCCACGGCCGACAGGAGATCCGACACTGGACTCCGCGCTGGAGCTGCTGCGTCGCCGCGGCAGTCCGGTCCGCGCGGTCCACTGGATCGGCGGGCCCCGGCTGGGGCTGCGCCAGACGTATCTCACGCACCTGGAGCGGTGCGGCATGGTGCATGCCGTGGCGGGCCAGATGTGCGGGGTACTGCCGACAACTCGCTATCAGGCGACGGACACCGCGATCAGCCGGGAGATCAGGTCCCGGCTGGACAGCGCGATCCGCACCGGCGTGCCGCCGGACCCGCGGACCGCGGCGCTGGCCGCGCTCGCGCACGCGGTGGGTCTCGGCAAGCATCTCTACCCCGGTAACGAGGGGCGGTCCTCCCGCTCCAGGCTCCGGGATCTGATCAGGCACGACCCGATGGGCGGGCTCGTGGCCCACGCCGTGATGGATGTGCAGAACGGCGCCGCCGCCCAGCCGCGTCGTACGCCGGCACCCGCCGGCAACGGCAATGGACCGGGCCGCCGTACGACGACCGTACGGGCCACCGTGGGGGCCTCAGGGGTCACCGCGCAGCCTGTGGCGCACGGAACGGCCGTCATGGCCCGCGCCGGCGCCTCGTAACCGCTCAAAACCGGTCCCCCAGCCGGTGAACCGTTACACCGCCGGGCGCCGTCACCGCGCCGCGCAGTCCCGGCACGGCCGCAGCGCCGGCGGTTCCGCACCACCCTCGGGGCGACAGCCCCCGGCACCACCCACCGCAGTACCTCACAGCACCACGCAGCACACTCTCAGCACGCCGCAGCTCCAGCAGACCGCACCCGCGATTCCCCCGGCCGGTTCGGGAGCCGCAACATCGCGCGGGGTGGTGGGCCGGCCGCCCGGGATGGCGGAACGGTCCTCCACCCCGCGCAGACGTATCCGGCGTATCAGGATCACCGCACGTCACGCCTCACCGAGAGCGGACTCTGTGTCGGCATTTTCCAGCGCCGCCCCGGCCAGTGGTGGCAGGCTGCGAGGTCAGGAGACAGAGCATGACGGAGCCGGAGGTGCGTCCCGTGGCGTCCAGTGTCAACCCCACCGTCAGGCGCCGCCGATTGGGGCAGGAGCTGCGCAAGCTCCGCGAACTCAAAGGCATGACCGCCGAGGAGGTGGCCGAGCGGCTACTGGTCTCGCAGTCGAAGATCAGCCGGCTGGAGAACGGCCGCCGCAGCATCAGTCAGCGCGATGTCCGTGACCTGTGCGGGGTGTACGGGGTCGAGGACCACCGCATCGTCGATTCGCTGATGCAGATGGCGAAGGAGTCGCGGCAGCAGGGCTGGTGGCACGCCTTCGGCGACATTCCCTACAGCGTCTACATCGGCCTGGAGACCGACGCCGCCTCGCTGCGGGTGTACGAGGCGTCGCTCGTACCGGGCCTGTTGCAGACGCCCAACTACGCGAGCGCGGTGACGGAGGGCTCCTGGCCGGAGGCCACCGCGGCCGACATCGAGCGCCGCGTACAGGTGCGGATGCGGCGGCAGGAACGAATCACCGAGCCGGAGAACCCGCTGCGCCTGTGGGCGGTCATCGACGAATCCGCGCTGCGGCGCATCGTCGGCAGCCGTTCGATCATGCGCGAACAGATGCGGCAGCTGGTGCGGTTCAGCATGGAACCGCACATCACCGTGCAGGTGCTGCCGTACGACGTGGGTGCGCACCCGGGGATGTACGGGAAGTTCTCCATCCTGGAGTTCACCGATCCGCAGGACGCCAGCACGGTCTATCTGGAAGGAATCACCAGCGACCTTTATCTGGAAAAGCCCAATGATGTCCAGACGTACAGCGTGATGTATGAGCATTTGCGGATGCAGGCATTGAACGCGGACCACTCCCGGCAGTTCATCGACCGGGTCGCGGAGGAGTGGGCCGACTGAAGGGGCCGCACCGTACACCGGCCATCACCCAATGGGGAAGAGCCTTTCGGTATAGCCATCCGGTCGAGTGAACGCGCCATTCATAAGCTGATGTTGGCGCGTACCGTCGGTCGCACCTCGGCAAACCGGTGCTTCTACCGGCGTTCCGAGGAAGGCAATACTCACCAAGGCACTACCAAGCAATTGGGAGCAATCATGGCCATCCAGCAGGGAAACACCACGTGGCGGAAGTCCTCGTACTCGCTGGCCAACGGCGACTGCGTGGAGGTCGCCTCTCCTCTCCCCCGGTCCATTGCGGTGCGTGACTCCAAGGACACCCAGGGCCCTGTCCTGGGCTTCACCCCGGATGCCTGGACCGCGTTCGTGGCGACCGTTACCGACGGCTCTTACGACCTCTGACGGATGCGGCCGATAGATCCTTTCACCACCCCATAGTGCAGTTCCGCGCAGAGCCCTCTCGCCTGGTGCGCCGTCCCGGCCGAGAGGGCTCGGCCGTGCGGGGGCCTGTGCGGCCGCAATGCCTCTGTCGCGCTGCGGGCCGTCGTTGCCGCCTGCGGCGGCGGGCGCGGGTCTTCGGCCGCGGGCCGTCCTTGCCGCCTGCGGCGGCGAGCGCCCTGCGGGCGCGTCCTCAAACGCCGGACAGGCTGGATGCGGCTGGGCTCAGCCCCTTCAGCCCGTCCGGCGTTTGAGGACACCGCCGCGCAGCGGTGGTGCGCACGACACGGCCCGCAGCCGCCCGCGCCCTAGCACGGGTAGCGGCGCAGCCACACCGCGGAGGAGTCGGCCGGACCGTGCAGCGCCGGGCCCTGCGTCAGCTCCATCGCGAAGTCGTCGGCGAGTTCGAGGATCGCCGCCCGGCCCTCCAACTCGGCCACCCAGGCGGGCGGCAGCGCCGTCTCGCCGTGCAGCACGCCGAGGAGGTTGCCGCAGAGGGAACCGGTGGAGTCGGAGTCGCCGCCGTGGTTGACGGCCAGCAGCAGCCCGTGCCGCAGGTCCTCCGCGACGAGTGCGCAGTAGACACCCATGGCCAGGGCCTCCTCCGCCACCCATCCCTGGCCGAGGGACTCCAGCCGCTCGGCCGTCGGCGGGCCCTGGCGGACGGCCGCGAGCGCCTGCTGCAGCGCCTGGGTGGTCTCCTCGTGGCCGGGCCGTTCCGCCAGCAGGGCGAAGGCCCGCCGGATCGCGTCCTCCAGGGACCCGCCGCGCGCGGCGCCGTGCACGATGACGGCGAAGGCGGCGGCGGAGAGGTAGCCGGACGGGTGGCCGTGGGTCTGGGCCGCGCACTCGGCGGCGAGCTGGAAGACCAGCTCGGGCTCCCAGCCGACGAGCAGCCCGAACGGCGCCGAGCGCATGACCGCGCCGCAGCCCTTGGACTCCGGGTTCTTGGGTGCCGCCAGCGTGCCCATGACGTCGTCGGCCAGGCCGGACAGGCAGGCGTTGCCGGGCGCGCGCTGCGCGTACAGCCACTCCTCGCGCGCCAGCCACCCGGCGTCGGGCTCGCGCTCGTCGGGCCCCCAGTCGCGCTGGGTGGCGGCCCAGCGCAGATACGCCCGGTGGACGTCCGTCGGCGGGTGCCAGGCTCCGGTGTCGCGGCGCACGTGGGCCCGTATCAGCCCGTCGACCGTGAAGAGCGTCATCTGGGTGTCGTCGGTGACGGCCCCGCGCCGCCCGTAGGCGGTGACGTAGTCGCTCACGCCGTCCGGCCCGTGCGCGGCGCGGATCGCGGCCAGCGACTCGAACTCGATCCCCGCGCCGAGCGCGTCGCCGATCGCGCCGCCGAGCAGGCAGCCGCGCACCCGGGCCCGGAAGTCCTGCTGGTCCGCCCGGCTCCACAGCGCGGTTCCCGCGCCGGCGGTCGTGGTCACGTCCTGCCCCCTGGCATCAATCGCGTTCGCTGTCGGACTGCTTCAGCACTGTATTCGACCGTGATCGCCCGGCCTCAGCCCTTATCCGGCCGGACCGTCTTCATGATCTTGTCGATCTGCGCCTCGGGGAGGGCGTCGGGAACGCCCTGGTCGGCGTAGATGACCCAGCCGTGGAAGGTGCCGTCCGGCATCTTCCGGGCGATGCTCTTCACGATCGCGGAGGGCGGGACACAGGCGCTCGGCCGGTGGGTGACGGTGACCTTGGCGGTGGCGGTGTAGCCCTCGATGCCGTTCGCCTTCCAGGGCGTGGCCTTGCCGACCTCGATCTTCGGCTTGTTCGCGCCGACCCCGCCGTACGCCATGACGCCCCAGTTGCCCGCCCAGTTACGGGCGTTCTCCTCCAGCGTCCCCTCCGTGCCGCCACCGGTGGTACCGACCGTGGCCAGCTGGCCCTTGCCCGCCTCGCCGATGGAGTCCGGGTTGGCGCTGGAGGCGCAGCCGCCCTCGCGGTAACTGGCGGTTCCGGTCATCACGACCACCGGCTTGCCGTTGTCGGTGTACGAGATGGCGGTGTCGACCGGGAGCTTCTTCCACTGGTCGGACGTGCCGGGCACGTCGAACCGGAGGTGGTGCTGCGGCTGCGTCTGGGTCTGCCACCCGGCGACCATCGGCTGCCCGTCCTTGGGGGCGGGGTTGCCGGCGTCGGCGTCCGGAGCGGGCTTCTCACCCTGCTGGCCCTGCTGACCCTGCTGCGCGGGGGCGCCTGCGGCCTTGTCGGGCTTCTTGTCGTCGTCCCCTCCCTTGAGCAGGAAGAAGGCACCGCCGCCGATGACGGCGAGGGCGACTACGCCTGCCGCTATGGCGAGGAGGGTTTTGTTGTTGCTGCTGCCCGCGGGGCCCTGCGGGGGCTGCGGGCTCTGCGGGGGCTGGTACGGCTGCTGCTGATGCGGCGGCGGCCCCTGCGGGGGCTGCTGCTGGTACGGGCCCGGCGGCGGGGGCGGCGACGGGACGGCCGGCTGCGCGAAGACGGTGGGCTGGGCATGGACGCCGCCGGGTGGGGGCGGAGGCGGGGGTGCGACGGCCGGCTGGTCCACGGCGGTGGGTTGCGGGGCGCCGTGGGGGTACTGGGGCTGGTGGGGCTGTGGGGGGTTCTGAGGCCAGGACATGCGGATCACCCTAGGTGGCGGACTGTTGCCGTCCGATGGGAGCTTCTCGACAGGTCCGCAACATCCTGGTTTTTCCCCAGCCCGCCCCTTCCCGCAACCGGGGGCAGGCCCCCGGCCCCCGAAATCCAGCCCGTCCGGCGTTTGAGGACCCGGGGCCCGGGGCGGGAGCCCCGAGTCCCTGACCGGTCAGTCCCCCAGCACCGGCAGCAACTCCGGCAGATGCCCGTCCGACGCCCCCGCCGCCACCCGCCGCTCCTCCGGCACCACCCCGTACAGCGTCGTCCGCGCCCGCGCCGGCCGCCCCGCCGACTCCGCGATGGCGACCAGATCGCGGATCGAGCGGTACGAACCGTAAGAAGAGCCCGCCATCCGGGAGATGGTCTCCTCCATCAGCGTCCCGCCGAGGTCGTTCGCGCCGGAGCGCAGCATCTCCGCCGCCCCCTCCGCGCCCAGCTTGACCCAGCTCGTCTGGATGTTCGTGATGTGCGGGTGGAGCAACACGCGCGCCATCGCCGTGACCGCGCGGTTGTCCCGCATGGTCGGGCCGGGGCGGGCGATGCCCGCGAGGTAGACGGGGGCGTTGGTGTGGATGAAGGGGAGGGTGACGAACTCGGTGAAGCCGCCCGTCTCCTTCTGGATCTCCGTCAGCTGCCGGAAGTGCCCCAGCCAGTGCCGCGGCTGGTCCACGTGCCCGTACATCATCGTGGAGGAGGAGCGGATGCCGAGCTCGTGCGCGGTCTTCACGACCTCGATCCACGTCGCGGTCGGCAGCTTGCCCTTGGTGAGGACCCAGCGGACCTCGTCGTCGAGGATCTCCGCGGCCGTGCCGGGGATGCTGTCGAGCCCCGCCTCCTTCGCGGCGGTGAGCCACTCGCGGAGGGACATGCCGGTGCGGGTGGCGCCGTTGACGACCTCCATCGGCGAGAAGGCGTGCACGTGCATGCCCGGGACGCGCTCCTTGACCGCCCGCGCGATGTCGAAGTAGGCGGTGCCCGGCAGGTCGGGGTGGATGCCGCCCTGCATGCAGACCTCGACCGCGCCGAGCCCCCACGCCTGCTCGGCGCGGTCGGCGACCTGCGACAGGGAGAGGGTGTAGGCGTCGGCGTCGGTGCGGCGCTGGGCGAAGGCGCAGAAACGGCAGCCGGTGTAGCAGACGTTGGTGAAGTTGATGTTCCGCGTGACGATGTACGTGACGTCGTCGCCGACCGTCGCCCGCCGCAGGTCGTCGGCGATGCGGCACAGGGCGTCCAGCGCGGGCCCGTCGGCGTGCAGGAGGGTCAGCGCCTCAGCGTCGGTGAGCCGGGTGGGATCGTCGGCGGCCTGCTTCAGGGCCTGCCGGACGTCCCCGTCGAGCCGGGAGGGGACCATGCCGGGGGCGGCGGCCTCGCGCAGGGCCGCCCAGTCCCCGTACACCTCGTCGAAGTCGTCGCGCCGGTCGGCGGTGCGGCCCTCGGTGTCGATGGTGCGGTGCAGGTCCGTACGCCCGGCCGCGACGAACACGTCCTCGGGCTCCTGCCAGGGGTGCCCCTCGACCACGGCGTCCTCGCGCGCCAGGCCCGTCTCCGGGTCGGCCAGGGCGCGGACGTGCGGCAGCAGGCGCGGGTCGAGCCAGGGCTCGCCGCGCCGGACGAACTCGGGGTAGACGGCGAGGCGTTCGCGCAGCTCGAAGCCGGCGGCGGCGGAGCGCTCGGCGAGTTCGTCGATGAGCGGCCAGGGGCGCTCGGGGTTGACGTGGTCCGGGGTGACCGGGGAAACGCCGCCCCAGTCGTCGATGCCGGCGCCGATGAGCCTCTCGTACTCCCCCGCGACCAGGTTGGGCGGCGCCTGGAGGCAGGCGGTGGGGCCCATGATGTGCCGGGCGACGGCGACGGTGGCGATCAGCTCGTCCAGCTCGGCGTCCGGCATGCCGCGCATCGCCGTGTCCGGCTTGGCGCGGAAGTTCTGCAGGATGAGTTCCTGGATGCCGTGGTAGGCGCGGGAGACGCGGCGCAGTGCGAACAGCGACTCCGCGCGCTCCTCGTACGTCTCGCCGATGCCGATCAGCAGCCCGCTGGTGAAGGGGACGGAGCTACGCCCGGCGTCCTCCAGGACGCGCAGCCGGACGGCGGGCTCCTTGTCCGGGGAGCCGAAGTGCGGCCCGCCGGGCTCGCTCCACAGCCGGGTCGCCGTGGTCTCCAGCATCATGCCCATCGAGGGCGCGACCGGCTTGAGCCGCTGGAAGTCCGTCCAGGACATCACGCCCGGGTTGAGGTGCGGCAGCAGCCCGGTCTCCTCCAGGATGCGGATCGACATGGCGCGTACGTACGCGATGGTGTCGTCGTACCCCTCGGCCTCCAGCCACTCGCGTGCCTCGGGCCAGCGGTCCTCGGGCTTGTCGCCGAGGGTGATGAGGGCTTCCTTGCAGCCGAGTTCGGCGCCGCGCCGGGCGATGGCGAGCACCTCGTCGGGGGACATGAACATCCCGTGGCCCGCGCGGCGCAGCTTGCCGGGGACGGTGGCGAAGGTGCAGTAGTGGCACTTGTCGCGGCAGAGGCGGGTGAGCGGGATGAAGACGCTCTTCGAGTAGGTGATGACGCCGGCCCGGCCGGCCGCCTCCAGGCCCGCGTCCCGCACCCGGGCGGCGGACGCGCACAGGTCGGTGAGGTCGTCGCCGCGCGCCTGGAGCAGGACCGCCGCCTCGGTGACGTCCAGAGCCACTCCGTCGCGGGCGCGCCTGAGCGCGCGCCGCATGGCGTTCGCGGTCGGTGCTGCCGGCGCGGGGTCCTGCGTGCTCGAAGTCATGGTCCGAGCATACGAGCGCACACATGCCCCACAGGGGCGGTGGCCGGACGTTTTGTGTGCCCCTCGTCACGCCAGACGGAGGCACCCTCCGAACATCGCGTTCACGCCGCCCACCTGCGACGAAGCACGCGCGGAGGGCACAATCGGAACGCGTCCCTCACAGGAAGTCCGCGTGGGCGTCCAGCGCCCGCAGCACCTCCGCCTCGTCCGCCGACGGCAGCCCGACGACGACCTCCTTCAGCCCCAGCTCGGCGTAGTGCGCGAGCTTCCCGGCCGAGGGCCGCACGGCGTACGGCACGACCTCCGGCTCGCCGTGCCGGCCCGCGTCCGCCCAGGCGCGGTGGAGGGCGGGCAGCGCCTCCGTCAGACCGCCGCCGCCGATGGGCAGCCAGCCGTCGGCGTACTCCGCGATGTGCGCGAACAGCTTCGGCCCGGCGCCGCCGCCGATCAGCACGCGCGGCCCCACCAGCGGCTCCGCCCCTTCGCGCGTTCGCGGCGCCCGCAGCGGCTTGGGGTGCGCCCAGCTCGCCCGTACCGACCCGAACCGGCCGTCGTAGGCCGTCGGTTCCTCCGTCCACAGCGCCCGCATCAGCGCCAGCCGGTCGCGCACCAGCTCGCGCCGCGTGGACCACTCCACTCCGTGGTCGGCGGCCTCCTCGACGTTCCAGCCGTAGCCGATGCCCAGGGTGAAGCGGCCGCCGCTGAGGAAGTCGAGCGTGGCGACCTGTTTGGCGAGCGCGATCGGGTCGTGTTCGGCGACGAGCGCGACGCCGGTGCCGAGCGTGATCCGCTCGGTGACGGCGGCGGCCTGGGAGAGCGCGACCACCGGGTCCAGGGCCCGCCCGTACTCGCGCGGCAGCGGATCGCCGGCGGGCGACGGCGTCTCACGGCTGATGGGGATATGGGTGTGCTCGGGCAGGTAGAGACCGTCGAAGCCGCGCTGCTCCAGCTCGCGTGCGAGCCGGACCGGGCTGATCGTCTCGTCCGTGAGAAAGATCGTGGTGGCGATCCGCATGCGGGGGGCACCTCCGTCGTGGCGTGGCATGGGGCGGCGTGGGGTCACCGTATGCCCAACTGTGCGCCGCCGACCCCGGCCGGAGGGGTACGCCATGCGGCGGGCGTCACCCGGATTTCCGGCAGAACGACCCGGTGGCACCCCGGCCGCCCGACCGCGGGCCGCAATCCGCGGCCCGTACCCGTTCCCGCGCGGGCCACCCGGGCGTACAACGGTGGTCCCTGCGCTCCCCTCTCCCCGCTCCCCCTGGAGGCACGGATGATGCACCGGCGCGACCTTCTGAAACTGACGGCTGTCGCGGGCGCGGCGGGCGTGCTGACGCTCGACACCGTGACGTTCGCGCACGCGGACGGGCCCGCCCGGCCCGGCGCCGAGGAGTCCCGCAAGGTCACCGGACGCCTGCCGGTCGGTGCTCCCGACTTCGTGTACCTGCCCGTGGACGTCCCGCGCGGCGTCCGCGAGATCGCCGTCTCCTACACGTACGACAGACCGGCCGTGCCGCCCGGCACCCCCGGCAACGCCTGCGACATCGGCGTCTTCGACGAGCGCGGCACGGACCTGGGCGGCGCGGGGTTCCGCGGCTGGTCGGGCGGTGCCCGCACGGAGTTCGCCATCGCCGCCGACCGCGCCACGCCCGGCTACCTCCCCGGCCCCGTACGCCCCGGCACCTGGCACGTCTGCCTCGGCCCCTACACGGTCGCGCCGCAGGGCCTGGCGTACGAGGTGACGGTCACCCTGCGGTACGGGGCGCCGGGCACGACGCCGAGGCCGGTGTACCCGCCGCAGCGCGCCAAGGGGCGCGGCCGCGCCTGGTACCGGGGCGACAACCACCTGCACAGCGTGTACTCCGACGGCCTGCGCACGCCCGCGCAGATCGCCGCCGCCGCGCGCGCCGCCGGCCTGGACTGGATCACGACGACGGAGCACAACACGACGTCGGCGCACGGCGCGTGGGAGGGCCTGTGGGGTGCCGACCTGCTGATCCTGACCGGCGAGGAGGTGACGACCCGCAACGGCCACGTGCTGGCCCTGGGCACCGACCCCGGCACCTTCGTCGACTGGCGCTACCGCGCCCGCGACAACGCCTTCGGCCGCTTCGCCCGCACGATCCGCCGGGCGGGCGGCCTGGTCGTACCGGCCCATCCGCACGCGACGTGCGTCGGCTGCAACTGGAAGTTCGGCTTCGGCGAGGCCGACGCGGTCGAGGTCTGGAACGGCCCCTTCACCCCCGACGACGAGGTCGCGATCGCCGAATGGGACAACGCGCTGGTCGCGGCGGTCCGCGGCGGCGGCCGATGGCTGCCCGCCATGGGCAACAGCGACGCCCACCGCGAACCCCAGACCATCGGCCTCCCGCAGACCGTCGTCCACGCCGAGGACCTCTCGCGGCCGGCCCTCCTGGCGGCCATTCGCGCCGGGCACAGCTGGATCGCGGAGTCGTCGGCGGTGCGGCTCTCCTTCGAGGTGACGGGCGGGCGCGGAGCCCGCGCGGGCATCGGCGAACGGCTGCGGGTGGACCACGACGCGCGGGTGACGGCCCGGCTGGAGGTATCGGGCGTGCCGGCCGGCTGCACGGCGTCGTTCGTGACGGACCAGGGCCGCCTCCTGACCGCCCCGGTCCCGCCGGACGGCCGGCTGGAGTGGCGCACGACGCCGTCGTACGCCGCGTATGTACGGGCGGAGGTGCGGCGACCGGCGGAGGGCGGCGATCCGGCGGGCGTGCCGGGGCCGATGGTGGCGATGACGAATCCGGTGTTCCTGGGGCGGGAGTAGGAGCGGTCCCCGGGCTCCGGGGGAAACTGGGGTCCATGACCAGCGCGACGGAACCTTTTCTGATGCCCGTGGAGGACGTCTTCGTCCTGTCCGACGGCCGTACGGTCCTGACCGGTCGCATCGAGCGGGGGACGGTACGGATCGGCGACGAGGTCGAACTCTTGGGCGGTGATGGCGTGACGCGAACTGTCCAGGTCACCGCCATCGAGAGGTTCCGGGACTGGGTCGAGCGGGCCACGGCGGGCGAGAACGTCGGACTGCGGCTGCGCGGCGTCGAGGGCCGCGAGGACGCCGAGCGCGGCCAGGTCCTCGCGGCGCCGGGCTCGATCGGCGCGCACACGGAATTCGAGGCGCGGGTGTGCATCCGCCCGGAGGAGGAGGTCGGCCGCGCGATCGCCTTCCCGTCGACGCGCGAGGGCCGCTTCATGTTCCGCACTGCGGATTCGCAGGGCGAGATTCTCACGCTCCACAGAGACGGCGAAGAGCTGCACCATGCCTCCCCGGGCCTGGCCACCCTCACGGCCCGCCTGCCGGTACCGGTCCCCCTGGAGCCAGGACTCCACTTCCTCATGCGGGACCGCACGGGGAGCGGGGTGGCCGACGGGGTGGTGACGCGGGTGTGAAGTACGCCCGGGTCGGCTCACCCTCGTGCGCCTCTCCAGCGGCCTGGCACCCTCGGCAGCCCCACATAGGGGCGAATGATGGTTGTTATGGCGACAGGAGGGAAATCTCACCTCACTTCAGTACGGGCTCGGACCCTGCACGAGCTCGCATACCGGCTGCTCCAAGGAAGGGGCCTCGACATGCCGCGTTCTCCCGCTCGTACGTTCTTCCGCCTCCTCACCGCGCTCGTGGCCACGTTGACGCTGGGAGTGCTTCTGGCAGCTCCCGCGACGTCGGCGGCCGAGCCCGGGGCCCGGTCCCTTGCCCAGAAGACCGTAGCGATCCAGAACTTCACGTTCACTCCGCAGTCGGTGACCGTCAACGCCGGCGACTCGGTCCGCTGGGTCAACAACGACGAAGACACCCACACCACGACGTCCGACGGGCCGGGATGGGACTCAGGAGACCTGCCACCGGGCGCGGCCTTCACCCGTACGTTCACCACCCGGGGGACCTTCGTCTACCACTGCACCCTCCACCCGTCCATGACCGGCACGGTCATCGTGCAGTGATGGCAGGGTGATCCCCGGACGGGCTGAAAGCGGCTGAGCCCAGCCACAATCAAGCCCGTCTGGGGGCACCTCCCAGCGGTAGCCGGGGGAGCTTGAGGACGCGCCCGCAGGGCGCTCGCCGCCGCAGGCGGCAAAACGACCCGCGGCCGAAGATCCGCCAGGCACGGCCTAACGTGCCACAGGTGCGACGACACATAGACTTCGACCGCCTGCACAACTTCCGTGACCTGGGCGGCTATCGCACCCAGGACGGACGAACCGTGCGCTGGGGCCGCCTCTACCGTTCCGACGCGCTCTCCAAGCTCCAGGGCGCCGACTGGGACCGTTACCTTTCCCTGGGCGTGCGCACGGTGATCGACCTGCGCTACCCGTGGGAGATCGAGGCCAAGGGCCGAGTACCCGAATCCGCCGGGCAGACGTACGTGAACCTCAGCGTCGAGCACCGGCCCTACGACCAGGCCGAGATCGACCCGGGCCTCGATCCATGGCGTTACCTCGCCGACCGCTACGCGGAGGTCGCCCTGGACGGCGCCGAGGAGTTGAAGCAGGCCCTGGAGCTCATCGCCGGAGCCGACGACTCCCCGCAGGTCTTCCACTGCGCTTCCGGCAAGGACCGCACGGGCCTGCTGGCCGCGCTGGTGCTCTCGCTCCTGGACGTGGGCGTCGACGACATCGCCGCGGACTTCGCGCTCACCGAACTGGCCACGGACCGGCTGATCGCGGACTGGGCGGCCGCCCACCCGACCCGCACCCTGCGGTGGCCCGGCTACGGACGAGCGCCGGAGGACGTGATCCGGCTGTTCCTGTCCGACCTCACCACGACGTACGGCTCGGTGCGGGATTACGCGGTGAAGCACGTCGGTGTCGACGACGCGTTGATCGACCGGCTGCGGACGCAATTGCTGGTCTGAGCGCCGGCCGCGCGTGCCGGCTACCCGGCGTGTACGGACGCCCGGTGGGCGGTGAGCCGGGCGTCGGCGCGCCGCATCGCCGCCCAGTCGTGCCGACGCTCCGCCTCCCCCCGCAGCTCTACGAGCCCGAGGCAGGCCGTACAGCTCTCGGCGGCCCCGAGGGCGATGACGCCCGGCCCTGACGTACCGGCCACGGCGACCACGCCATCGGCGACGGCACGCTGAAGCCGCCGTTGCTGCTTGAGCAGCGCGTCGGCTCCCCACCCCAGGCTTCTGGCCAGGGTGATCGCGGATGCGTAACCGTCGCCGGGCCCGATCCCGAGCCGGTACCGCCCTTCCTTGACCACGGCGATGGCGTCTTCCCGGATGGGATCAGCGTGGGGACGGTCGCGGACGGCGGCTTCCAGGTCGGAGGCCGCCGCGCCGATGAAGGCACGGAGACGGCTGGTCAGCGCGGCCATGCGCTCGGGGGTGGGCAGCATGCGGTGCATGGAGGTGGCTTCGCGGATGGCTTCCTCGATGGGGGTGCGCCTCGGCGCTGAGACAAGCTCTGCCGGCTGAGGGCCGGTGAGTCCTCCGCCGACATGGGCGGTGTGCGGGAAGGGAGGCATGAGGGCTCCTTGAGGAGCGGTACGACGGGACTGCCGATGACCCAAATACCGTCGCGCAGCACCCCGTTGCCTTGCAGCTTAAAGAAGTAAGTTCTCGAAATTGGCATATGACAAAGCTCGAACAATGCTTGCCTGAGAGGGGACAGCCGGTGGGAGACTCCCAACAGGGGGCCGACGACCACGAGCTGCGGCTCACAAGGCACCGACAGGGATGAGCCGACGGGGTACAGGGGCACGTCGACCCGCGCATCATCAGGAGGCCGAGGTTGGCAGCACGACGCGGTCCGACGTTCCGTCGGAGGGAGCTGGGCAAGGAGCTCCGTCGCCTGCGAGAGAAGAAGGGATTCGGCACGAAGGAGGCCGCCGCAGCCATCGAGAGCTCGGAATCGAAACTCAACCGGGTCGAGTCCGGTCACAACCAGTTGCCGCGTGTCCGCGACCTGGAAGACCTACTGGAGCTGTACGGCGTTACGGACCGCGCCGATCGCGAACACCTGCTGATGCTGCACCGCGACTCCCTGAGCGCCGACTGGTACCGGCCCTATCAGAACTTCATGCCGTCAGGTCAGCCGTTGTACGTGGGTCTGGAGTCCGATGCCGCCTCGATGCGCGCATGGCATGCGCAGCTCGTCTTCGGCCTCCTCCAAACCGAGAACTATGCCCGCGCCTTGTTCACGACGGCGAAGCCGATCGATGAACGGACGACCGAATTCGTCGAGGAGAGCATCGCGCTCCGCATGAAGCGCAAGGAGATCGTTCACGGAGACGACCCGATTGAACTGCGGGTGATCCTCGACGAAGCAGCACTCCGCCGCGTGGTCGGCAGCGCTGACATCATGCGGGAGCAGTACGAGGAGATCCAGAGGGTGTCCGCACTCGATCACGTGACAGTCCAGGTCCTTCCGCAGAATCTCCCCGCTTACCGGGCCCTGGCGAATTTCGTGATCCTGGACTTCGATGCCGGACTCGACCCGGTCGTGATGGACGAAGGCGCATCAGTCATGACCGTTTCCGACAAGCCCCGCGAGGTCTGGAAGCACGCCCGAAGGTTCGACGCGATGCGGGAGAGCGCTCTGGCCCCGGCCAGGACCGCCGAATTCCTCCAACGACTGGCGAGAGAGATCGATGACCACTAAGGCCCGGTCAACAGCCCTCCAAGTGGCTGATGAGAGCTCCTGGTTCAAGTCCTCGCACAGCGGCGACAACGGAGGGGGCGGCTGCATATCGGTCGCGGTGCTCACCGAGCGGGTGGGCATACGCGACTCCAAACAAGCCAACGGCCCCGCCCTCACCGTCCCCGCCGCCGCCTGGGCCTCTTTCATAGATGAGGTCCGCTCCGGCCGGCTTACTCACGGCCCAGTCGACTGACCTGGTCCGCGCCGCAGCCCTTGGGTGCCTTCGCGCGGGGCGTCAGCAGGGCGGGCTGCTCACCTGCGCCGGTGCGGTGGTCGCGGCGAGTCCGCCCACGATGGCGGCCGCGACAACGCCATGCGCACCGACACATCACATAAAAATAGTAGCCATGTACATAGTAGCCATGTACTCTACTTGTCATGAGCAACGGTTCACCGGGCCCCACACCCGGTTTCCTGGTATGGCGACTCGCCAACAAGTGGCGCGTCGCGGTCGATCGCGCGGTGGCTCCGCTGGGCCTCACCCACGCGCAGTACTCACTGGTCGCATCGCTGCACGGCATGCAGCGCGCCGGCGAGCGGCCCAGTCAGCGCCGACTCGCCGACCACACCGGCCTGGAGGCGCTGTACGTCTCGAAGCTGGCGCGCGCCCTGGAGTCGGCCGGCCTGATCGAGCGCACCCGCGACCCCCGCGACCCCCGCGCCGTACAGCTCGCCCTCACCGAGCGGGGCCAGGCCGTCACGCGGCAAGCCATCGCAGTGGTCCAGGACCTGCTTCAGCAGTTGCTGGAGCCGCTCGGCGGCCTCGACGACCAGCGGACGCGCGCGTTCACCGACGAGCTGACAACCCTGCTCGACGCACCCCTCGATCCATCCGTACCGAACGACGAGAGCGCTCAGGAGACAACACCATGACCACCACCGCACCCGTCGCCAACGCCCGCGCCCTCGGCCTGGCCCACTACGCCGCCCGCGGCGTCCTGGAGCACGTCCTGACCCGGCACGGCATCACGTTCCAGCAGCAGATCGCCCTGCGCGCCGCCGTCACCGCCGACGCCCCGCAGACGCCGGACGATCTCGTCACCCAGGTCCAGGACTCTCTCAAGACCGATCCGGCCGACATCCGCGCCACTCTCGACGAGCTGCTGGCCAAGCAGCTGCTCGACGTGGACGGCGCGCGACTTCGCCCCACGAAGGCAGGGCGCGAGCTGATCGCCGCCGTCGGCGCGGAGACCGCCCCCATCACCGCCCGCGTATGGGGCGGGATACCCGCCGAGGACCTGGCCGCCGCCGGCCGCGTCCTCGCCCTGGTCACCGAGCGCGCCAACGCGGAGCTTGCGGCGCTGACCGCCTGACCAAGGGCGCGGCGGAGGCAGTGGTCGGCGAACGGGTGCCCTGCCATCCCCATGTTGTGGGCAAGGCAGGGCACCAAACGTCAGCAGGCGCGTGCGCCCGCTCGTGGTCACCGAGGCTGGTAGGTGGTGGCCAGTACGGAGACGGTGACCCGGTTCGGCAGGATGCCGTCATCGTCCAGGTCTGCACGGTTCAGGTGGCGTGCGCTCGGCGTCATCCCCACCAGGTCGAGGGCCTCCAGCCTGGTGAGGGGTGTGGGGTACTCGATCTGTTCGGTAACGGCGGCCTCGAAGAAGGGGTCCAGCCTTTGGCGCAGTCGTTCTTCTTTGGCCGGGTCGATCGTGACCATCGCAGGCACCTGGCCGCGCAGCTCGGCCAGGTGCCGCCCGGTAGGACGCACCACGATCAACCGGCCGGTCGGGCGCAGCACCCGGTGGAACTCGGGTGGGTTGCGCGGGGCGAACACGTCCAGCACAACGCCGGCCACCCCTCGCGTGCTGATCACCCGCACAGTTTCGTCCCCCGTCACATTCTCCCGGCGGATTCCGTCAGTGAAGTGACAAAGCAACACGACGACCCCACCCGGGGGTGACCGACGACCGACTCGAACTCCGAGGCCGATCGGCGCCCCGGCGCGAACGTCGCCGGACCGACGAATGGACAGGACGACACGATGCTGACCAACATCATGTACGTAACGCTCAATGTCACTGATCAGGACCGCGCGCTGAGGTTCTATGCGGAACAGCTTGGCCTGGAGAAGCGCGTCGACTACCCGGGTCCTGAGGGACGCTTCCTCACCGTGGGCGTCCCTGGCAGTTCGGTCGAGATCATCCTCTGGCCGCAGGCTGCTGCCCCGGGGCAGCCGGCCGAGGTGCAGCCGGACACCACGCCCGGCCAGGTCTTCCTCGAATCGGACAACCTGAGGAAGGACTTCGAGGTGCTTCGCGACCGCGGTGTGACATTCGAACAGCCCGAACCGGAGGACTACGCGTTCGGGGTCCGCATCGAGGCCGTGGATCCGGACGGCAACCGGATCGCGCTGCGGCAGCGCGGCCGGGCGAGCCGTAGTGATGGCTGACCGTCCGTAGGCCCCGCGCGGTCGGCGCCGCGCGGCGCCGACCATGCCACGATCCGACCCGTGGTGCCGGTGCACTGGCGTTGAGCGCCGACGGTGTGGGTGCTCTTCGCCCCTTCGCCGGTCTCGTCGATCACCCGCACCGCCGGGTCGTCACGCTCAGAACGCGATGACGGAGTGCACCGGCTCCCCGAAAGAATCTTGACGCCAAACCACTGGCATGAGCTACGGACCGCCGCGGCGAGCCGGTCCACGCCCGCCACCGCGCTCACACCGATCGTCAGCCGGATCGCCCGCATCACGGACACGCCTCGGGCCGCCACCGCCCGAGCGGTTGACCCGGCTCGTACCAGCGGCCGCCCCTCCCCGGCGGGGAGAGGCGCCCGGCCGCGCCCCGGCCTATCCTGGCCGCAGGGGGCCGGCCCGCCCCAGGAGCAGCCATGGCCACCACCAAATGGTTCTTCGAGCCCGGCCACACCGGCGCCGAATTCCGTGCCCGCCACATGATGGTCACCAACGTGCGCGGGCAGCTCAAGAACGTACAAGGCTCAATGGAAGTCGATCCCGAGCGTCCGGAGAAGGCGCGCATCGAGGCGACCGTCGACGCGACGCAGGTGTACACCGGGCAGCCGCAGCGCGACGGTCATCTGCGCAGTGCGGATTTCTTCGATGTCGAGAACCATCCGACGTGGACGTTCTCCGGTTCCCGGGTGCATCAGGCGAGCGCGTCGGAATTCGAGGTCACCGGCGACCTCACCGTACGCGGAGTGACGCGGCCCGTGACCTTCGACGTCGTCTACCTCGGGCAGTGGGACACACCCTGGTGGGAGGACGGGAAGGACATGGGGCCGAGGCGACGTGCCGGCTTCACCGCCAAGGCGCGCGTCAATCGCCATGACTTCGGCGTCAGTTGGAACGACGTCGTCGACCGCGGCGGTGTGGTCGTCTCCGACCTGATCGACGTCGTGGTCGACGTCGAAGCCGTCCTGGAGGCGGGCGAACCGCCCCCGTGACCGAGCGGCTCAACAGGCGGCCCAGCTGACCCGTGACACCGAAGTTCGACCGGTAGGACGGTCCTGGTCAGTGGCCGCCGCTGGGGGTTTCGCAACCGGAGTGGTCGGGGTAGCCGCCGAAGGACTCCGCCCGGGTGGAGCCGGGGTTCATCGTGCCTTCCACGCACAGCAGCGGAGAGGCGTCGACCTCGATGAGGAAGCCGACCCCGGTGGGGCCGTTCTCGTACGATCGCACCTTCCCGGCGGGGTAGCCGAGGCCGGTGAGCGCGCTGCGGGTGTGTTCCGGGGCGAAGTCACCGCGCTCGCGGAGCGGTTCGAGTGCGGCCTCGATGCGCCCGACGGCTGCGAGCCCGTCGCAGCGGCGCCGGCCGTGCAGCGGGAAGGGGACCCTGAAGCCGTGGTTCTCGGCATAGTGGTCGCCGGGTGCGGCCGAGCCCGACGTGTCCGCCGTCGGCAGTGGTGTCGGCGTGGCGCTCTCGCCGGGGCACGGGAGGTCCACCGGCGTACTCGGCGTCGCCATCCCAGTCGGTGTGGGATGGGAACGCCGGTACGCGTCGGCGGTACCCCCTGGTTGCTGTGTTCCGCATCCCGCCGCCAGCACGGCCAGCACCGCCACCGGCAGCATCCCGCGCCGGGCTCTCGTTCTCCTGATCATCGCCATTCCCCGATCCTCTCCCGCACCGCGGCGGACGTCATGAGTCTTCGTACTCATAGGGCGGTGACGACCTGCACGACCAGCTCGACGCCGCACCGGACCGGACCGGAGTGACGAGACAGGCTCAGTCGGCCTGCGGCCACTCCCAGCCGAGCTGGAGGAACAAGCCGAGCCGGTCGCTGACGGCCCGGATGCCGGTGATCCTGGCTTCGGCCAGGGTGAAGATCCAGATCGCCTCGTTCTCCTGCCACGCCCCCGCCCCAACCTCGCCCCTGACAGGAGGCCGGGCCGGACGCCGGGCGTCCGGTGCCACAACGCTCGGTCGGGTGGTTTGGAACCCACCCGTCGCAGTCACGTCGAGCCGATCGGAAGGATGGATCCGCTGTTGCCGTCGAGAGGGACATCGGGTCCGGCGGCGTCAAGGGGAGGGGATCGTCGTGGGGATGAAGTGGGGGATGAAGTGGCCTGCCTCTCCATGGGGCATGGGGCTGGCCCTGGTCACCGCCCTGGCATCCGCGGCGGCGCCAGTGGCCGCTCACAGCCAGGCACCGCATCAGCCGGCCCGGCGCGTCGTGCTCACGAACGTGGACGACGGCCGGCCGGTGCCCGTGAGCGAGGGTGACGACATCGAAGTCCGCCTCACCGGCTACCGCGAACGCGGGCTCAACTACACCTGGAGCATCCCGCGGACAAGCGACTTCACGGTGCTCCGTCATACCGCCGGCGGTACGACACCGAACGGCGGCGCGTCGGCGGTCTTCCATCAGGAACGTCCCGGCAAAGCCACCATCAGCGCGCAACGACACTGTCGCCCCGATCCGGGCCGTCTCTGCCCCTTGATCGACTCGCCTTGGAAGGTCACGGTGACCGGGAAGTGACCGGATGGACCACCCGGGCCCGGCCTCCGGCCCGGTCCTCGCCGGTCACCTGACCCCGTCGTCGAGCGCCGCCGCCATGCGGTCGAGGTCGGCGAGGAGCTCGAGGAGCGTCTCGGGCTGCGCCGGGCGCCCGTCTCGCCGCCCGGCGCCGTGGTGTTCGCCACCGAGCCGGTTCCGTTCGCCGTTCGGGAGCCGCTGCCGGGAGTGGATCTCGACGCCGTCGAGCGGCCCGGCCTCGGGGTCGCCCTGTGGTTCCGGACCACCGACGCGCAGGCCCTGCACGACAGGCTCCACGCCGCCGGGACCCCCATCGTCAAGGCCCCCTCGGACGGCCCCTTCGGCAGGATGTTCACGTTCGCCGGTCCCGGGGGCTACGCCATCACGGCACACGAGGACTGACCATGCCCACCGCCCGCCCGGCGCTCACGTCCCACCGGCCGGACGCCGGTCAGTCCTCCACCACCAGCGCCGGCGTCGACCGCGTCAGGACCTCGCCGCGGAAGAACGCCGGGCTGCGGCGGCTCATCACCAGCATCAGCACCACGCCCACCAGCAGCAGCCCCACGCCGATCACGAAGACGGAGCCGACGCCGAGGACCGAGCTCCCGCTGCCGTACGCCGGGTCCCACATGTCGTAGAGCGTCTTGCCGAAGACGGCCGCGAGGAGCAGGCCGCCCACCGCCGGGAAGACACCCTTGAAGAGCGCGTCGCGGGCCGAGCGGCGCAGGTCGGCGCGGAAGTACCAGGCGCAGGCGAAGGCCGTGATCGAGTAGTAGAAGCAGATCATGAGGCCGAGGGCGTAGACCGTGTCGATCAGGACGTTCTCGCTGAGGAAGCTCATGACCGCGTAGAAGACGCCGGTCGCGATGCCGGCGGCGATCGTGGCGCGGCCCGGGGAGCGGAAGCGCGGGTGGACGCGGGCGAAGGAGGGCGGCAGCGCCTCGTACGCGCTCATGGCCAGCACCGTGCGGGCGACCGGCAGGAACGTGGTCTGCAGGCTGGCGGCCGCCGACGCCAGGACGGCGACGAAGAGCAGGATGCCCAGGACCGTGCCCAGGACGGGATCGGCGAGCGCGGCGAAGACGTTGCTGGCGGTGTCGGGGTTGCCGAGGCCGGTGCCCTCGTCGCCGACGCCGGCGAACATCTGGGTGGCCACGGCGGTCAGCAGGTACGAGCCGACGAGCACCACCATGGCGATGAGCGCGGCGCGGCCAGGCGTCTTCGCGCTGCCCTGCGTCTCCTCGTTGACGGTGAGGCACGCGTCCCAGCCCCAGAACATGAAGATCGAGAGGGAGAGGCCGGCGGTGAAGGCGGCGAAGGACTGGACGGCGAAGGGGTTCAGCCAGGTCCAGGAGAAGTCGATGGAGCCGGCCGGTTCGCCGGAACCGGCCTTGACGAGCGCCATGGTCACGAAGACGGCGAGCACGGCGAGTTGCAGGCCGACGAGCGCGTACTGCACGCCCTTGGTCGCGGTCATGCCGCGGTAGCTGATGGCGGTGGCGACGGCGATGAAGGCCAGGCATGTCGCGACGTGGACGGGCCGGTTCCCGTCGAGCGCGGCGATGGTGCCGCTGCCGGTGATCTCGCCGAGGAGGAGGTAGAAGAAGGACGTCGCGACCCCGGCGAGGTTGGACAGCACGATGATCGTCGCGATGACCAGGCCCCAGCCGCACATCCAGCCGATCCGGGGTCCGAACGCCTGGACGCTCCAGGTGAAGGACGTGCCGCAGTCGGGCACGGCCTTGTTCAGCTCGCGGTAGGCGAAGGCGACCAGCAGCATCGGCAGGAAACCGGCGAGGAAGACCGCGGGCATCTGCACGCCGACCTGGCCGACGGTCGGGCCGAGGGTGGAGGTCAGGCAGTAGACGGGGGCGACCGTGGAGATGCCGATGACGGCACTGCCGAGCAGGCCGACGGAGTTGCCGCTGAGGCCCTTGGTGCGTCTGTTGTCGGTGCCGACGCTCGTTACCGTGTCTCCGGCCCTGGGCCGCGGGTCTACCTGAACCATGAGCAGGACGTTAGGTCCTGCTGTTTCCGCATCCGGAGTTTTACGGCCCAGCTTCCGGACCTTGAAGTTGCCCTTGATGACGGCAAGTTGACCTGGCAAAGAAAGGCACCTGTGCAGTTACGGTCGGTAACTCGCAGGATCAAGGCCCTCCGCACCTCCCTGCGGGAATCGCACCGGAACCCCTTTTGTCCCGGTTCGAAAATTTCCCGCGCCCCTCCCGGCACCCGTCACGTCCCCACCGTCTCCGTGTCCCGGCCCGACCGCAGCACCACCCCGGGCACCGCGCCCGTCACCACGTCGTGCCGCAGGGTCTCCACGCCGTTGACCCGTACGCTCACCACCCCCACCGCCCGCGAGTCCAGCCGCGGGCCGTCGCCCGGCAGGTCGTGGACGAGCGTGGCCGGGCCGGCGTCGACGCGGGCCGGGTCGAAGAGCACGAGGTCGGCGCACCACCCCTCGGCGATCCGGCCGCGCCCGCGCAGGCCGAAGAGGCGCGCGGGATCGTCGGTCAGCATCCGTACGGCCGTCTCCAGCGGCACCAGCCGGCGCCCGCGCAGGCAGTCGCCGAGGAACCGCGTCGTGTACGGGGCGCCGCACATCCGGTCCAGGTGCGCCCCCGCGTCCGAGCCGCCGAGCAGGACGTCCTCGTGCTCCCAGGTGCGGCGGCGCAGCTCCCAGCTCGCCGGGTCGTTGTCGGTGGGCATCGGCCACAGGACCGTACGCAGCTCGTCGGCGGCGCAGATGTCGACCAGGCAGGAGAAGGGGTCGGTGCCGCGTTCGGCGGCGATGTCGCGGACGACCCGCCCGGTGAGGCCGTCGTTCTCCTTGGCGTAGGTGTCGCCGATGACGTACCGCCCGAAGTCGGCGAGCCGGCGGAAGACACCGGCCTCCTCGCTGTGCGCGCACCGCAGCAGCTCGGCCCGTACGGACTCCTCGCGCAGCCTGGCGATGCGTTCCGGCACGGGCAGGCCCAGGACCTCGCCCCAGCCGGGGATGAGGTTGAGGGCGCAGAACGTGCCGAGCGACATGTTCATGGGCGTGAGGATCGGCATGGTCAGCGCGACGATCCGGCCGCCGGCGGCGCGGGCCCGGGCGCTCGCGGAGAGCTGGCGGGGCACGCGCTCGGGGACGGCGGCGTCGATGGTCAGGACGTTCCAGTTCAGCGGCCGGCCGGCGGCGGCCGTCATCCGCGTCAGGAGGTCGATCTCGGCGTCCGTGAAGCGGTCCAGGCAGCCGGCGACGATGGCCTCGATCTGGGTGCCCTCGTGCGCGCCGACGGCACGGCACAGGGCGAGCAGCTCGTCGGGGAGGGCGTGCCGGGAGGCCACGGGCCGGCCGTCGCCGTCGGAGTGGGTGGACGACCGCGTCGTCGACAGCCCCCACGCACCGGCGTCCATCGCCTCGTGCAGGAGCGCGGTCATCGCCGCCAGTTGTTCGGGCGTGGGCTGCCCGCCCACCGCGTCCGGGCCCATCACATGGCGGCGCAGCGCGCAGTGGCCCACCATGAACCCGGCGTTCACGGCGGTCCGCCCGTCCAGCGCGTCGAGGTACTCCCCGAACGACGACCACGTCCAGGGCGCGCCCTCTTCGAGGGAGGCCAGCGACATGCCCTCGACCTTGCTCATCATGCGGCGGGTGTAGTCGGCGTCGGCGGGCCGCGCGGGATTGAGGGGCGCGAGGGAGAAGCCGCAGTTGCCGCCGACGACGGTGGTCACGCCGTGGCTCATGGACGGGGTGGCGAAGGGGTCCCAGAAGAGCTGCGCGTCGTAGTGCGTGTGCGGGTCGACGAAACCGGGCGCGAGAACGAGCCCGGAAGCGTTCTCCTCGGTCCGCGCCCGCTCCCCCACCCGCCCGACGAGCGTCCGCCCCGGAGCGCCGATCACCGCGATCCGCCCGTCGCGGATACCCACGTCGGCGACGTAGGAGGGGCGTCCGGTGCCGTCGACGACGGTGGCGCGGCGGATGAGATGGTCGAGCATGGGGAACTCACCTCGGTCTCTGTCGCGGCACGGAACGACGGCGGCGCACCCACATCAAGCCCGTCCGGGGGCCCCGGTAGCTGGGGGAGTTCGAGGACACCCGGCCGCCAGGCCGGGCACCCCCGCCGACGGGGAACCCGGAATCACCCCGCTCGCCGGAACCGCGACGTGCGATGAACGGGATCCGTATCGATCTTCGGAATGACGTGCTCCCCGATCAGCCGGATCGTCCGCATCGTGTCCTCGTACGGCACCCCGATCGGCAGCCCGAACGACAGCTGGTCGGCACCCGCCTGCTCCCACCGCTTGCACTGCCGGAAGACCTCGTCCGGGTCGCCGCAGATCATCAACTCCTCGGCGATCAGCAGCTCGATGATCTCCTCGCTGTACTCCGGCAGCAGCTCCGGCCAGCGCGGGATCCCCTCGGGGCGGGGGAACGTGTCGTGGTAGCGGAAGAGCAGCGACTGGAGGTAGTGCAACCCGCCGCTCGCGGCGATCGCGACGGCCTCGGCGTGGGTCTCGGCGCAGATCGCGGTCGAGGTGACCATGACGTTGTCGTTGACGAAGGCCCCGACCGGCTCGGCCTCCTTGATCGCCGACTTGTAGGAGTCGACCACCCACTCCATGTCGGATACCTTCTGGACGCTGAAGCCGAGGACGCCGAGCCCCTTCCGGGCCGCCATGGCGTACGAGGAGGGGGACCCGGCCGCGTACCACATGGCCGGGTGCGCGCGCCCGTACGGCTTGGGCAGCACCTTGCGTGGCGGGAGGGACCAGTGGGTGCCCTGGAAGCCCTGGTACTCCTCCTGGAGCCACATCCTCGGGAATTCGGCGATCGTCTCCTCCCAGATCTCCTTGGTGTGGTTCATGTCGGTGATACCCGGCATGAACCCGAGGATCTCGTGGCTGCCCGCGCCCCGGCCGGTGCCGAACTCGAAGCGCCCGCCGGAGAGGTGGTCGAGCATGGCGGCCTTTTCGGCGACCTTGGCGGGGTGGTTGACCTGCGGGAGGGGATTGAAGATCCCGGAGCCGAGGTGGATGCGGTCGGTCGCGTGCGCGAGGTAGCCGAGGAAGACGTCGTTGGCGGAGAGGTGCGAGTACTCGTCCAGGAAGTGGTGCTCGGAGGCCCACGCGTACTTGAAGCCGGACCGGTCGGCCTGGATGACGTACTCCGTCTCCTCCAGCAGCGCGTGATGCTCGGCGTCGGGGTCGGTGCGCGACCGGCTCGCCGGTACATAGCCTTGAACGAAGAGTCCGAATTCCAAGGAGGTTCACCGTCCGTCCCTACAATTCTGACGGTACGTCAGATCAGTTGGGGAGACTCTGGCACCGGCACCTTGGAGCGTCAAGAGAGCGGGCGGGGGCGCCTGCGCGGCGGCCGGGTGCGACGGCTCACGGAAACAGCCGCGCCCCCGCAAGCCACCCCCCGTCCAGGACGAACGGCTGCCCGGTGGCGTACGAGGAGTCGTCCGCCGTCAGGAACAGCGCCAGCCGCGCCACCTCCTCCGGCCGTCCCGCGCGCCCCAGCGGCACCACCTTCCGGTAGAGCTCGGCGGTGGCCTCGGCGGCCCGTACGGGGTCGGCGGCGGGGTCGAGGCGGGCCGGGTTGATCATCGCGGTGTCGATGGCGCCCGGGCACATGGCGTTGACCCGGATCCCCCGGTCGGCGAGTTCCAGCGCCGCCACGCGCGTCATCGCGACGACGGCCGCCTTGCTCGCCGCGTAGGAGGTGAGGAGGGCCAGGCCGGACAGCGCGACGTACGAGGCGGTGTTGACGATCGTCCCGCCACCGGCCGCCGCCAGCTCGGGCGCGGCCGCGCGCATGCCGAGGAAGGTGCCGAGCTGATTGACCCGTACGACCTCCAGGAACTCCTCGAGCGGAGTGGCGACCAGCTCGTTGTAGCGGAGGATGCCGGCGTTGTTGACCAGCCCGTCGAGCCTGCCGAACCGCTCCTTCGCGGCCGCGACGCCCGCGCTCCAGTCCGCCTCCTCGCCCACGTCCAGGTGCACGTACGCCGCCGTGTCCGCACCCAGCTCCTCCGCGACGGCCCGCCCCCGCTCGTCCAGGACGTCCGCGAGCACGACCTTCGCACCCTCGGCGACGAAGAGCCGCGCCTCCTGCTCACCTTGCCCGCGCGCGGCGCCGGTGACGAGCACGACGCGGCTGTCGAGTTTGCCCATGGGGTCCGTCCTTTCCTGTCGGCGTGTGGCGGCGAGCGCCCTGCGGGCGCGCCCTCAAACTCCCCCGGCTACCGCTGGGGGTGCCCCCAACGGGCTGGATTGCGGACGGGCTCAGCCCTTTCAGCCCGTCCGGCGCTTGAGGACACCGCCGCGCAGCGGTGGTGCGGACGACACGGCCCGCGGCCAAAGGCCCGCCGGCCACCCCTAATCACAGAGCAACGGCGCCACCCCCGTCGCGAACACCTCCATCTGATCCAAGAGTTCACGCAGCCCGCGGCAGCGAAACCGCACCTGGATCTGGTCCACGCCCATTCCCGCGTACACCCGCAGCGACTCCGCCAGCGTCCCCGCCCTGCCGGTCAGCGTGCCCGTGCCCGTGTCCCACGCGGGCGTGCCGACGTACAGCGGCTCGGCGATCGCGCCGACGGCGAACGGCCCGTCGAGGGCCGCCTCCTCGCGGAGCCGGCGCAGCGTGGCGACGCGGTGGGGCAGTTCCTCGCGGCGGTCGCCCTGCGAGAGCCAGCCGTCGCCGCGCAGGGCGGCCCGGCGCAGCGCGGCCGGCGACGATCCGCCGACCCAGACGGGCGGCCGGGGCGTACGGACGGGCCGGGGTGCCTGCCCGAGGCCGCGGAAGGCGAAGCGGCGGCCGCTGAACTCGGGGAACTCGGCCGGGCCGAGAGCGGCCTTGAGGGCGTCGATCGTCTCGTCGAGGATCGCCCCGCGCCGCCCGAAGTCCACCCCGAGCGCCTCGAACTCCTCGCGTACGTGCCCGGCGCCGACCCCGAGGACGAGCCGCCCGGCCGCGAGCCGGTCGACGGTGGCGTACTGCTTGGCGAGGGCGAGCGGGTGCCGCAGCGCGGCCACGGTGACGTGGCTGAGCAGCAGCGTGCGCTCGGTGACGGCGGCGAGGTGGGCGAGGGTGGCCACGGGGTCGTACCAGACCGTGCCCATGGCGGCGGCCAGGCGCGTGGGGACGGCGACGTGGTCGCAGGTGGCGAGGTACGCGAAGCCGAGCCGGTCGGCGGTACGGGCGATCTCCCGCAGGTCGGAGGGGCCGGCCTCGACCTCCCAGGGTTCGGCGTAGAGGGTGCTGAGCGAGGTGATGGGCAGCTGCATTCCGTACGACAACCGCCCCTCGGGCAGGACCCGCAGTCCACTGCCGACGCCGGTGCTGGTACCCATGGCACCTCCACGCGATTCTGACGTTACGTCACATACTGTGGTGTGCGGCCATGCTCTTGGCTTACGGACCGGCAGGCAAGGGTGGGGAGTGGACGGCCTTAGGCCGTGTCCGGCGGATCATTGTGAGCGGGCGGCTGCGGGCCGTGTCGTGCGCACCACCGCTGCGCGGCGGTGTCCTCAAACTCCCCCAGCTACCGCTGGGGGTGCCCCCAACGGGCATGATTGTGGCTGAGCCCAGCCGAATCAAGCCCGTCTGGGGGCACCTCCCAGCGGTAGCTGGGGGTTTGAGGACGCGCCCGCAGGGCGCCCGCCGCCGCAGGCGGCAAGGACGGCCCGCAGCCGAAGATCCGCCGGACACGGCCTAGGCCGGCGGGCACTACACCGTGCCCCGCGCGGCCCTCCACATGGTGTGCTCGCGGCTGATCGCCTCTTCCGCGTCGGCGACCTCGCGCGACCAGGCGGCCTCGTCGGTGGTGAGGGTGAGCCGCTGGTGGACGATGCTCAGCTCGGTGGCCGCGAAGGTGTACGCCCGCCCGAGCGCCTCGTACTGCCGCACCGCGAACCACGCCGCCCCGGCTCCCAGCACCGCCGCCAGTACGCCGGGCAGGTCGAACTCCACCCATCCGAGGAGCCGCAGGGCCGCGGCCACGACGCCGAGCCCCTCGACGGCGATCAGGACCAGGCGCCAGCGGTGGGCGAGGGTGGTGTTGAGCGCGGCCTTCGTGCCGTACCACCGCTGCTGGTCCTCGATGCGGCCCTTGAGATAGGCGTCCTTGCGGGCCTGGAAGGGGCTGTCCCGCAGGCGGTTCATGGCATCGGTGGCGGCCATCGAGCCGACGGGGGCGATGCTGCTGACCGGCGCCTCGCGCAGCAGCACCTCCAGCCGCTCGTGGAACTTCCGGGCGGCGGCCTCGCCCTGCAACTGCGCGGGGAACGGTTTGCCCGCCACCGCGTACCGCCAGGCCAGCGTCTTGGTGGACTCCGCGAGGGCCCGCCCGTCGTACCAGGACTGCTCCGGGCGTTCCGCCAGCATCCACACTTCGAGGCAGACGGTGCCGACGAACGCCACGAGCACCGCCGCCACGGCGGCGGTCATGCTGAACGCCGCGCCCACGGCGGCGAGGACCGCCAGCACGAGCCGCCATTTGGTGACGGACATATAGCGCCGCTGCCCCGCGATGGAGGCGGTGTCGGCAGCCCGGAACACCACGGGGAAATCGCCGTCCCCCAGAATCAGCTCACCGCTCACGCCGGCCCCCAGCCCCTCGCGCAACGCGGGGAGTTTACGGCGGCAAAGGGGGCGGCGTCCGGGGAACGGGTGTTTCAGCGGAACGAGGCCGCCAGGGAGGTGCGGACGAGCACGCCGCCTCCGCACCCTTCCGTTCGCCCGCAGTTTCGGTTCGTTTCGACAGTGGGATGAACGGACAACGACCGCCGCCCGGGTCATGAGCGAGGGGGAGGCAAGGCGATGGATGACGCACCTGCCGGCCAGGGGAGTTTCCGCTACGACGGGTTCATCTCGTACAGCCACGCGGCCGACAGCGCCAAGTCCGCGCATCTGAGACGCGGATTACAGAATTTCGCCCGCAATTGGCGGCAGTTGCGGGCGCTCCGGATCTTCCTCGACAACGCCTCGCTCTCGGCCAACCCGTCCTTGTGGGGCGAGGTCGAGCGGAACCTTTCCGGTTCCGGGACCTTCATCCTGCTCGCCTCCCCGGAAGCCGCCCGCTCGCCCTGGGTGGCCAAGGAGATCGCATGGTGGCGGGCGGGTTCTCGGGCCCGTCACTTACTGATCGTCGTGACCGGTGGCGAACTGGCCTGGAACCACGGGGAAGGGGACTTCGACTGGGACCGGACCGACTGCCTGCCGCGCGCTCTGGAGGGCGCGTTCACCGAGGAGCCCCGGTGGGTGGATCTTCGGTGGATGACGGAGGAGGACAGCGGCTCGCTGCGGGACCCCCGCTTCCAGAAGTGCGTCGCCGACCTGGCCGCGCCGCTGCACGGTCGCCCCAAGGAAGACCTCATCGGCGAGGACGTCACCCAGCACCGCAGGGTCCGGCGGTTCACGCGGGGTGCGGTGGCCGCCATCACGGCACTGGCCGTCGCGGCCGGCACCACCTCGGTCATCGCCTTCCAGCAGCGGGACAGGGCGCGGGACCAGACCCGCCTCTCTGGCGTACAGCACCGACGGGAAGACTCTCTACGCCGGCTCGGAGCAGTCTGTCGACGTCTGGGATGTCTCCGGCGAGCATCCACAGAAGCGGGCGACCGTCCGGCTTCCTTCGGAGAAGGGCACGAACGCCCGTTCCGTCACCGCGCTCGCGCCTCGCCGCTACGGAACGGTCGCCGCGATGACGGCCGACGGAGCGGCGCACATCGTGGACACCTCGACGGGCCGCGCACGGACCACCGTCAAGGGGGACGCATCCGCCCGGTACAACGGTCTCCTGGGTGCCCTGGGCGGAGACGGCCGCATGGCCGCGGTCGCCGGCATCAAGGGTGACGTGTCCGTCCATGACGTGGCGTCCGGGCGCGTACTCCAGACGGTTCCCTTCGGCGGGGAGCGAGTCGAGGACCTCTTCCTGTCCGAGGACGGGCGCTCGCTGTACCTCGTGGGTGCCGCGCGTACATTCGCTCGCTGGGACATCGGCGCACGCCGCTTCCGGTGGCGTTCGGACGGGGCCGGGGCCAGGCACGTACAGGTGAGCGCCGACGGCAGAAAGGTCGTCACCCTCGCCTCCGACGGCACCGTCACCCAGTGGGGGCGGAGCACGGGGACCGGCTGAGCGGCTTCACCGTTCCCAAGGCGACCGGGTCGATGAACGGAATGGTGGGGACCGGTGACCAGACCGGCATGGCCTTCACCCCCGATGGGGGCACCTTGTGGACCGTCACCGAGGCCGGCGAGGTGCTGTCCTGGGACCTGTCGGAGACGTCATGGATCGAGGGCTTGTGCCGCATCGCCGGCCGCGACCTCACCGACGCCGAGTGGCACCGCTACGTAGGAACCACCCGCCCCTCCCGCCGCACATGCCCTTAGGTTCGCGCCCCCGCCCAGAGCCCCTCCCCCGTCAGCCCCAGCAGCTCGATCGCGTTGCCCCGGACGATCCGTTCCACCACGTCCGCCGCCAGGTGCCCCATCTGTTCCTCCGCGACCTCCCGGGACCGGGGCCACGTGGAGTCGGAGTGCGGGTAGTCCGTCTCGTACAGGACGTTGCCCTCCCCGATGGCCGGCAGGTTGCGGAGCCCGAACGCGTCGTCGAAGAAGCAGCCGTACACGTGCGTGGCGAAGAGTTCGGAAGGCGGGCGCAGGACCTTGTCGGCGACGCCGCCCCAGCCGCGGTTCTCGCGCCAGACCACGTCCGCGCGCTCCAGGACGTACGGGATCCAGCCGATCTGCCCCTCGGCGTACATCACGCGCAGCCGCGGGAAGCGGTCGAACGTGCCCGACATCAGCCAGTCGGTCAGGGAGAAGCAGCAGTTGGCGAAGGTGATGGTGGAGCTGACGGCGGGCGGTGCGTCGGGGGAGGTGGAGGGCATGCGGGAGGAGGAGCCGATGTGCATGGCGATGACCGTGCCGGTCTCGTCGCAGGCGCGCAGGAAGGGGTCCCAGGCGTCGGTGTGGATGGACGGCAGGCCCAGGTGCGGCGGTATCTCGGAGAAGCAGACCGCGCGCACGCCCCGGTCGGCGTTGCGGCGCACCTCGGCGGCGGCCAGGCCCGCGTCCCAGAGGGGGACGATGGCGAGCGGGATCAGGCGGCCGCGCGCGTCGGGGCCGCACCATTCCTCGACCATCCAGTCGTTGTAGGCGCGGATGCCCAGCAGAGCGAGTTCGCGGTCCTTGGCCTCGGTGAACGTCTGGCCGCAGAAGCGGGGGAAGGTGGGGAAGCAGAGCGCGGACTGGACATGGTTACGGTCCATATCGGCCAATCGTTGCGGCACGCTGTAGGACCCGGGTCGCATGCCGTCGTAGGTGATTCCTTCCAGCCTGATGTCATCCCTGGAGAATCCGACGGCGGAATCAAGCCGCGTGAGCGGACGGTGCAAATCCTCATAGATCCACCAGTCCGCCATCGGGCCGTCGTCGCCGGACGCGCCCATGACGGGTGCGAACCGTCCGCCGACGAAGGTCATTTCCTTGACGGGCGCCCGTACGATTCGCGGTCCGACGTCGTGATACTTCGCCGGAAGTCGGTCCCGCCAGACGTCGGGAGGCTCGACCGTGTGATCGTCCACCGAGATGATCCTGGGGAAGCTCGCCATGGCTGACACGGTAGCGACGATCTGACGAACCGTCAGCACGTTGGTGAGGCGGTCCTTGGCAGGCCTTGTGGAGAGGCCGGACCCCTGCTGACGCGGAGGCCGTGAACAAGGCAGACTGGCCGGTGCGACCGAGCGGGACAAGCAGGGGGTCACAATGGCCGGCGACACAGGGCACGGGCAGCAGCTGCGCTTCACCGTGCTCGGGCCCGTCCGGGCCCGGCGCGGCGGGGTACTGCTCCAGACCGGTTCGCCCCAGCAGCGGGCGCTCCTCGCGGCCCTGCTGCTGCGCGGAGGGCGCACGGCCACCGCGCCCGAGCTAGTGGACGCGCTGTGGGGCGAGGAACCGCCGCACGCCGCGCTCGCGGCACTGCGCACGTACGCCTCCCGGCTCCGCAAGGCGTTCGGGCCCGACGCCGCCGCCCTGGTCAGCGAGTCCGGCGGCTACGCGATACGGGTCGGGCACGACTGCCTCGACATCGACCACGCCGAGCGGCTCGCCACCGAGGCCGAGAAGGCCCGCGCCGCCGGGGACCGCACCCGTGCCCGCGACCTGATCAACGAGGCCCTCGACGTCTGGGACGGCGAACCGCTGGCCGGCCTGCCCGGCCCGTACGCCGAGACCCAGCGCACCCGGCTGGAGGAGTGGCGGCTCTCCCTCACCGAGACCCGCCTGGACCTCGACCTGGAGGTCGGCGCCCACGCCGAGGCCGTCTCCGAGCTCACCGCCCTGACCGCCGCCCACCCGCTGCGCGAGCGGCTGCGCGAACTGCTGATGCTCGCCCTCTACCGCAGCGGCCGCCAGGCCGAGGCCCTCGCCGTCTACGCCGACACCCGCCGGCTGCTCGCCGACGAGCTGGGCGTCGACCCCTGCCCCGAGCTCGCCGAGCTCCAGCAGCGCATCCTCCAGGCCGACGCCGACCTCGCCCTGCACCTGTCCCCGGCCGACCGGCCCGGTGCCGGCCCCGCCTTCATCCGGCCCGCGCAGCTCCCGGCGACCGTCTCGGACTTCACCGGCCGCGGCACCTTCGTGGACGAGCTCAGCGACCAGCTCGCCACGGCGGAGGGCCGCATCATGGCGGTGTCCGCGGTCGCGGGCATCGGCGGCGTCGGCAAGACCACGCTCGCCGTGCACGTCGCGCACGCCGCCCGGCACCACTTCCCGGACGGCCAGCTGTACGTCGACCTCCAGGGCGCCGGGCCCGTACCGGCCGAGCCGGAGGCCGTCCTCGGATCGTTCCTGCGGGCGCTGGGCATCGCCGACGCCGCCATTCCGGAGGGCCTGGAGGAACGCGCCGCGCTCTTCCGCTCCACCCTCGACGGCCGCCGCGTCCTCACCCTGCTGGACAACGCCCGCGACGCCGCCCAGATCCGCCCGCTGCTGCCCGGCACCGAGGGCTGCGCGGCGCTCGTCACCAGCCGCGCCCGCATGGTCGACCTCGCCGGCGCGCACCTCGTCGACCTCGACGTGATGAGCCCGGACGAGGCGCTGGTCCTCTTCACGCGCATCGTCGGCGCCGAGCGGGTCGGCGCGGAGCGCGACGCCGCCATGGACGTGGTGGCGGCCTGCGGCTTCCTGCCGCTCGCCATCCGCATCGCCGCCTCCCGGCTCGCCGCCCGCCGCACCTGGACGGTCTCGGTCCTCGCCCGCAAGCTCGGCGACGAGCGCCGCCGCCTGGACGAGCTGCGCGCCGGCGACCTCGCCGTCAAGGCGACCTTCGAGCTCGGCTACGGCCAGCTGGAGCCCGCCCAGGCCCGCGCGTTCCGCCTCCTCGGCCTCGCCGACGGCCCCGACCTCTCGCTCGCCGCGGCCGCCGCCGTGCTCGACCTGGGCCTCGACGACACCGAGGAACTGCTGGAGTCCCTGGTCGACACCTCGCTCCTGGAATCCGCGGCGCCGGGCCGGTACCGCTTCCACGACCTCGTACGCCTCTACGCGCGTGCATGCGCCGACCGCGACGAGCAGCCGCCCGCCGAGCGCGAGGCCGCCATGTCGCGGCTGCTGGACTTCTATCTGACGACGGCGGCGGGCGTGTACGTCCAGGAACGCCCCGGCGACCAGCTCCTCGTCCACCTGTCGCCCACCACCCACCCGGGGCTGACCTTCACCGACCACGCCGCCGCGGGCGACTGGCTGTTCGCCGAGGCCGGGTGCCTGCTGGCGTGCGTACGGCAGCACGCGGGCGGCACCGGCGGCACCCTGAGCCGCGCCGTCGACCTGCTGCTGGCGGCAAAGGACCTCGCGGAGTCCGGTGCCGACTCGCGCCTGTACGAACAGGCCGCCGCGTCCCTGCTGGCCGCCACCAAGGAAGCCGGCAACACCCGGGCCGAAGGGCGCGCCCGCTACATCCTCGCCCACGTGCACAGCATCGGAGGCCGGTTCGAACTGGCCGACGAGCAGGCCCGCCACGCGGGCCTGCTCGGGCGCTCCTGCGGCGACCCGATCCCCTGCTGCTACGCACCCAACATCCGCGCCATCATCGCCATCTACGAACACCGGCACGAGGACGCCGAGACGTACGTGCGCCAGGCCCTCACCGCCTTCCGCGCCGACGGCAACCGCCCCGGCGAGGCCAGCGCCCTCAGCAACCTCTCGCGCGTACGCCTGGACAGCGGCCGCGTCGGCTCGGCGGTGGAGCTCGCCGAGCAGGCGGTCGCCCTCTACCGCGAGATCGGCGTCTCCTGGCGGCTCGCCAACGGCCTCTACGCCCTGGGCCTCGCCCTCACCCACGGCGGCCGCTACGAGGAGGCCCTCGCCCGGCTCACCGAGGCCCTGCCGATGTTCCGCGACAACCGGCAGCGGCTGTGGGAGGGCATGACCCACTACCGCCTCGCAGAGGTCCACCTGGCCGCCGGCCGCCCGGCCGCGGCGGCCCACCACGCCGAGCAGGCCCTGAAACTGCGCGGCATCGGCGGCGAATGGCGCCGCGGCAACGTCCTCATCGTTCTGGGCCGCTCCCTCGACGAACTCGGCCAGCCGGGCCGCGCCCGCGCCTGCTGGACGGAAGCCCTGTCCATCTTCGAACAACTGGGCTCGGCGGAGGCGGCGGATGTACGGGGGTTGCTGGCGGGGGTGGTGACGGCGGCGTAGGGCGGGGTGGGGCGGGGCTCGGGGGAGGCTGGACG
>NZ_JAGGOL010000048.1 GCF_018614525.1 Streptomyces sp. ISL-11 | reverse complement strand
CACCCGCAGCGCGAGCGGCAGGCCGTCGCAGAGCGCGACCAGTTCGGCGGCGGCGTCCGGCTCCTCCAGGACCCGCTCGGGGCCGAGCACGGTCCCCAGCAGGGCGACCCCGTCGTCGGTGCCCAGGGAGCGCAGCCGCACGGGCCGGGCCGAGTCGGTGGCGACGAGACCGTCCAGGCGGCTGCGGCTGGTCACGAGCGTCGCGCACTCCCCGCCGGCCGGCAGCAGCGGCCGCACCTGCGCCGAACTGCGGGCGTTGTCGAGGACGACCAGCAGCCGGCGGCCCGCCGTGAGCGAGCGGTACAGCGCGGAGGCGGCCTGCGGCGAGTCCGGGATCCGCCCGGCCGGCGTGCCGAGCGCGAGCAGGAACTCCCGCAGCACCTCGCCCGGCGCCGCCTCCTCGCCCCCGCTGAACCCCCGCAGGTCGGCGAAGAGCCGCCCGCCGGGAAAGGCGTCGTCCCGGCCGTGCGCCCAGTGCACCGCGAACGCCGTCTTCCCGACCCCCGCGGGCCCGGTGACCACCACGACGCCGCCCGCCGCCGGCCCGTCCACCAGCCGCGTGAGCCCGTCCAGCTCCCGGTCGCGGCCGAGGAAGCCGGTGGGCCGCCGCGGCAGCGACTGGGGCGCGTGCCACGACGGCGGCTCCTCCGCCCGTACGACCGGCCGGCCCCGCGCGCCCGAGCGCAGGATGCGGTCGTACGCGGACCGCAGCCCCTCTCCCGGCGCCACGCCCAGCTCGTCCGCCAGCAGCCGGCGCGTGCGGTGGAACCACTCGATCGCCTCCGACTGCCGGCCCGCCCGGTAGAGCGCCGGCATCAGCGCGGCGACGAGCGACTCCCGCAGCGGGTGCCGGACGGCCTCTGCCTGCAGGACCGCCGCCGCGCGGTCGTGGTCGCCCAGCGCGCCGTGCGCCCGGGCCAGCGACTCCACGGCGGTCAGCCGCCGTTCCTCCAGGGCGTGCGCGGCCGCGGCGAACGGCGGCGTGGACACCGTGCCCGACAGCGCCGGCCCGTGCCACAGCCCCAGCGCCTCCCGCAGCAGCTCCACCGCCCGCTCCGGCTCCTCCCCGGGCCGGGCGCGCCCGACCAGCTCACCGAAGCGCACCGTGTCGACCAGCTCCTCCGGCAGCCGCAGCAGATACGCGGAGCCGTGCGTGGCCAGCGACACCCCGTGCGCCTCGGCACCCGCCTCCGCCAGCACCGCGCGCAGCCGCGAGACGTGGCCCTGCACGACCGTACGGGCGTGGGCGGGCGGTTCGTCCTCCCAGAGCGAGCCGATCAACTGTTCCAGGGCCACCGCCGTGTTGGGCCGCAACAGCAGCATGGCGAGCACGCTGCGCCGTTTGGCGGGGCCCAGCGGAACCTCACCGGCGGCGGTGGCGGCAGTGACCGGGCCCAGCAGGGAGAACCGCAAATCACCCCTCCAGGAAGGCGGTCAGCGCCGCCGCCAGCAGGTACGGGTCGTCCGCGCCGCACAGCTCGCGCGCGGAGTGCATCGACAGGCACGCGAGGCCGATGTCGATGGTGGTGATGCCGTGCCGGGCCGCGGTGATGGGCCCGATGGTGGTGCCGCAGGGCATCGCGTTGTGCGAGACGAAGTGCTGCCAGGGCACGCCCGCCCGCTCGCAGGCCGCGGCGAAGATGGCGCGGCCGTGGCCGTCCGTGGCGTACCGCATGTTGACGTTGAGCTTGAGGATGGGGCCGCCGTTGGGCAGCGGGTGGTGGTCCGGGTCGTGGTGGTCGGCGTAGTTGGGGTGCACCGCGTGACCCATGTCGGAGGAGAGACAGACGGTGCCGGCGAAGGCGCGGGCCCGCTCCTCGTACGTACCGCCACGGGCGAAGACGGACCGTTCCAGCACATTGCCGAGCATCGGGCCCTGGGCGCCGGTGTCGGACTGGCTGCCGTTCTCCTCGTGGTCGAAGGCGGCGAGCACCGGGATGTACGACAGCTCCTCGCCGCCGGCCACGGCCGCCGTCAGTGCGGCCACGCCCGCGTGCACGGACATCAGGTTGTCCAGCCGGGGCGCGGCCAGCAGCTCGCCGTCGCGGCCCAGATAGGCGGGCGCCTCGACGCTGTGGACCATCAGGTCCCAGCCCTTGACGTCCTCGGCGGCCACGCCCGCCTCCTCGGCCACGAACCGGATGAGGTCGCCCTCGACCGGCCGTCCGATGCCCCAGATGGGGGTCATGTGCCGCTGCTTGTCGAGCTTGAGTCCCTCGTTGACACCGCGGTCGAGGTGGATCGCGAGCTGCGGCACGCGCAGCAGCGGGCGGTCCACGTTGACGAGCCGGTGGGTGCCGTCGCGCAGCGTGAGCCGGCCGGAGAGGCCGAGGTCGCGATCGAGCCAGGTGTTGAGCAGCGTGCCGCCGTAGAGCTCGACGGCGACCTGCCGCCAGCCGTGTGCGCCCGTGTCGGGCAGCGGCTTGACCCGCAGGTTGGGGGAGTCGGTGTGCGCGCCGATGATGCGGTACGGGGTCGCCGCGGTCGCGCCCTCCGGCACGTACCAGGCGATGATCGCGCCCCCGCGGGTCACGAACTTCCCGCCGGTCGAGGCGTCCCAGGCGTCGGTCTCCGCGATCTGCCGGAAGCCCGCTTTCTCCAGCCGCGCCGCGGTGTTGGCCACCGCGTGGTACGGGGAGGGGCTGGCGGCGAGGAAGGTCATCAGGTCGTCGGTGTGGCCGCGGTCGAAGCGGTGCGCAGGGCTCATGGCCTCAGGATAAGGACAACGGGCCCGCCGCCCCCGGAGGGGAGAAGCGGACCCGTGTTCCTGTCATGTGCCGGCTGCCGGCCGGCTGTTCCCGGGCCGTGCCGGGACGGTCCTAGAAGACCGACTCGTCCAGCTCCATGAGGGAGTTGTCGACGGCCTCGGCGAGGCCGCGCTCGACGGAGACGCCCGGCAGGATGTTGTGGGCGAAGAACTTCGCCGCCGCGATCTTGCCCTCGTAGAAGGGCTTGTCCTTCGAGGAGGCGCCGGCCAGCTTCTCGGCGGCCACGGCGGCGCCCCTGAGGAGCAGGTAGCCGACGACGACGTCGCCGGAGACCATCAGCAGGCGGGTGGTGTTCAGGCCGACCTTGTAGATGTTCTTGACGTCCTCGCCGGTGGCGGTGAGGTCAGCGATCATCTTGCCGACGATCGCCTCCAGGTCCACGGCGGCCTTGGCCAGCGCGCCGCGGGCGGCGGCCAGGTCCTCGCCGCCGGCCTCGGAGGCGAGGAACTTCTTGATCTCCTCGGCCAGGGTGTTCAGCGACTGGCCCTGGTCGCGGACGATCTTCCGGAAGAAGAAGTCCTGGCCCTGGATGGCCGTCGTGCCCTCGTACAGCGTGTCGATCTTGGCGTCACGGATGTACTGCTCGATCGGGTACTCCTGGAGGTACCCGGAGCCGCCGAACGTCTGGAGCGACTGCGCCAGCTGCTCGTAGGACTTCTCCGAGCCGTAGCCCTTGACGATCGGCAGCAGCAGGTCGTTGAGGCCGTGCAGCGCCTTGGTGTCCTCGCCCGCGTGCTCCTTGACCAGGATGTCGTCCTGGACGGCGGCGGTGTGCAGGACGAGGGCGCGCATGCCCTCGGCGTACGCCTTCTGCGTCATCAGCGAGCGGCGGACGTCGGGGTGGTGCGTGATGGTGACCTTGGGCGCGGTCTTGTCCATGAAGTTCGCCAGGTCCGGGCCCTGCACGCGCTCCTTGGCGTACTCCAGCGCGTTGAGGTAGCCGGTGGAGAGGGTGGCGATGGCCTTCGTGCCGACCATCATCCGCGCGAACTCGATGATCATGAACATCTGGCGGATGCCGTCGTGCTTCTCGCCGATGAGCCAGCCCTTGGCGGGGTGCTTGTCGCCGAAGGTCATCTCGCACGTGTTGGACGCCTTGAGGCCCATCTTGTGCTCGACGTTGGTGGCGTAGACGCCGTTGCGCTCGCCCAGCTCGCCGGTCTCGAAGTCGAACTCGTACTTCGGGACGAGGAAGAGCGACAGGCCCTTGGTGCCCGGGCCGTGGCCCTCGGGGCGGGCGAGCACGTAGTGAAGGATGTTGTCGGACATGTCGTGCTCACCGGAGGTGATGAACCGCTTCACGCCCTCGATGTGCCAGGAGCCGTCCTCCTGCTTGACCGCCTTGGTGCGGCCGGCGCCGACGTCCGAACCGGCGTCCGGCTCGGTCAGCACCATGGTGGAGCCCCACTGCTTCTCCACGGCGATCTTCGCGATGTGCTTCTGCTGCTCGGTGCCCTCCTCGAACAGCACGCCCGCGAAGGCCGGGCCGGAGGAGTACATCCACACCGCCGGGTTGGCGCCCAGGATCGTCTCGGCGAAGCCCCAGAGCAGGGAGCGCGGCGCGGTGGTGCCGCCGATCTCCTCCGGGATGCCCAGACGCCACCACTCGGCGTCCATGTACGCCTGGTAGCTCTTCTTGAAGGTGTCCGGGACGGGCGCGGTGTTGGTCTCCGGGTCGAACACCGGCGGGTTCCGGTCGGCATCGGCGAAGGACTCGGCCAGCTCGTTCTCCGAGAGGCGCGTGATCTCCGTCAGGATGTCCTTGGCGGTCTCGATGTCCATCTCCGCGAACGGGCCGGTGCCGTACAGCTTGTCGCGGCCGAGAACCTCGAAGAGGTTGAACTCGATGTCGCGGAGATTCGACTTGTAGTGGCCCATGACAACGGCTCCGTAAGGCTGGGAGGTAGACCCTCAAAATACGTACCGGGCAGTAGTTTCCATGATGCTACCGGTGAGTAATAAGACGCAACCCCTGATCGCCCGACTGTGACTCGTTACTCTTTGGGCCATGTACGGCTACGACCAGAACGCGGGCACGCAGGGTTACGCGCCGCCGCAGCAGCCCGGTGGCTACGGCGAGCAGCCGCTCTACCCCGAGCCGTCCCCGCCGTCGCTCGCCGACGCGGTACGGGCCTTCACGACGGGCTCGATGTCCGCCGAGGACTTCCAGGTGATCTTCTCGACCTCGAAGGTCTACTGCCCGCGCGGCGACAACCCCGGCTTCCTCGCGCTCCACAACACCCAGCACCCGGTCATCCCGATGTTCACGTCGCTGAAGGAACTGCGGCGGTACGCGGGCAAGGAGTCCAAGTACTTCGTGATCACGGGCGCGGAGGTCATAGACCTCCTGCCGACGGGCTACGGCTTCGTCCTGGACATGGAGGGCGACCACCGCATGGTCTTCGACGCGAAGGCGGTGGAGCAGATGGTCGACTTCGCGATGCGGCGGATGTATGGCTAGACGCCATTGCCGCGCAGGCGGCCGGGCCGTGTCCGGGGGGTCATGTGAGCGGGCGGCTGCGGGCCGTGTCGTGCGCACCACCGCTGCGCGGTGGTGTCCTCAATCGCCGGACGGGCTTGATTGCGGCTGAGCTCAGCCGCAATCAAGCCCGTCTGGGGGCACCTCCCAGCGGTAGCTGGGGGAGATTGAGGACGCGCCCGCAGGGCGCCCGCCGCCGCAGGCGGCAAGACTCAGCCCGCCGCACGGCGGTACAGCTTCGCCGCCGCCTCGCCGAGGTACGGGCTGTACGACGTCTCCTCGTCGCCGCCCTCCTCGTAACCGCCCAGGACGCCGTTGATCGTGCCGAGGCCCGTCGCCGGGTCGATGTCGGTGAGGAAGGGCGCGCCGCTCGTGCCGTTCGGCAGGCCGCGGCAGGGGAAGCGGAGCTGGGTGGGGCTCAAGGTCTCGGTTTTGTTCTGGCAGGCCACCGGCCCCTCGCTGCCGACCGGGTAGCCGATCACACGTGCCGTGCGGCCCGTGGCGGAGGGGAAGCGGATCCGCTCCGCGCCCGTGACCCGCTCGACCGGTGTGCTGTCGCCCGCTCTGCGGACCCGCAGGAAGGCCACGTCGTGATCCGGGTCCCGGTTCGTCACCCACTCGGGAGCGACGTCCACGCTGGTGGGCACCCACACCCCGTACGGCGCGACGCCGTCCCGGTAGCCCGGGGCGAACGCGATGTCCGTGCGGAAGCCGTCCTGGTGGACGCAGTGCGCCGCCGTGACGACCAGGTCGCCCTTCGCGCTGTGCACGACGCTCGCCGTGCAGCCGTGGCCCGGCGTGTTGCCCTGGCCCGTGTAGAACAGCGGCCCGACCGCCGGTGACGGCTCGGCCCCGGTCGCCTCCAGCGGATCCGAGACCGGCAGGGGCGCGGTCCCCGACGCGTGGGTGACGGGAGCCCCGGGTACCCGGGCCGTGCCCGTGCGCACCACGGCGGCCATCGCCCGCGCCGCCTCGTCGCCCAGGGCCTTCGGCTGTGCGAAGTGCCCGGTGGCGTCGCCGTCCGCGAGGGGCGCGTCCGTCGCCGCGCCGCGCTTGGCCACGAGGAGGCCCAGGCCGGCCAGGGCCAGGACTGCCGCGATCAGGGCGGCGAGCGCGACGGGAGCGGGGCCGCTGACTTTCGGACGCATTGATCCAGTGTCCCTGGTCGACGCGCGGCGGGAATGCGGGGGACCTTGCAGGTTGTTCACCCTTCAACTAACTTGAAGGCAGACAACACCCAGGAGGTCGTCATGCCGGCTGTCACCGTTGAAAACCCACTGAGCCTGCCGCGCGTCCTGGCCCCCTCCGGGGCCACGCCTCGCCCCGTGCAGGCGGTGTCCACCGCCCCCAGCGGCTTCGAGGGGGAGGGGTTCCCGGTGCGCCGGGCCTTCGCCGGAATCGACCACCGCCACCTTGATCCGTTCATCATGATGGACCAGATGGGTGAGGTGGACTACGCGGCCGGGGAACCGCGCGGGACGCCGTGGCACCCGCACCGCGGCTTCGAGACGGTGACCTACATCATCGACGGCACGTTCGTGCACCAGGACTCGCACGGCGGCGGCGGCGTCATCACGGACGGCGACACTCAGTGGATGACCGCGGGCTCCGGCCTGCTGCACATCGAGACGCCGCCGGAGGACCTAGTGATCAGCGGCGGGCTCTTCCATGGCCTGCAGCTGTGGGTGAACCTGCCGAGCCAGGACAAGATGATCTCCCCGAAGTACCAGGACATCCGGGGAAGCAACGTCAGGCTGCTGGCATCGGAGGACGGCGGCGCCCTGATCCGGCTGATCGCCGGTGACGTCGCCGACCACGTCGGACCGGGCGCGACCCACACCCCGATCACGATGATCCACGCGTCCGTGAGCCCGGGCGCGGAAGTGACGCTGCCCTGGCGGCCCGACTTCAACGCCCTGGCGTACGGGCTCGCCGGGCATGGTTTCGCGGGGGCTGAGGGGCGCCCCTTCCGGATGGGGCAGACGGTCGTCTTCGGACGCGGCGATTCCGTGGTGATCCGCGCCGCCGAAAGCCAGGAGTCGCGCACCGAGAACTTCGAGGTGGTGCTCCTCGGCGGGCTGCCGATCCGGGAACCGGTGATGCACTACGGGCCCTTCGTCATGAACACCCGAGCCGAGTTGGCTCAGGCGCTCGATGACTTCAAGGCGGGGCGGTTGGGCACGATCCCGGCGGCGGGGGCCTGACCGGAGCCGCCCTGGTCAAGGTCGCAGCGGAGTGGGTACGTCATGCCGCCACCGCGGCCGCTCCCGGCACAGGCGACGCCTTGGCCGCCACATCCTGCCCTGAGGACGGTCAGGCCGGCTCCGTGACCGTCAGCGGCGCGGAGCCGTCGGCCTCGTACAGCTCGAACCAGATGTTCTTCCCCTCCCCCTGCGGGTCCACCCCCCACGTGCTCGCGAGGAGTTCCATCAGGACCAGGCCGCGGCCCGACGAGGCCATTTCCCCGGGGTGCCGCCGGTGGGGCAGTTCGTCGCTGCTGTCGGCGACGTCGACGCGTACGCGCCGCTCGCCCGCCGGGCCCGATATCTCCGCGATCAGCAGCGCGTCCCCGTCCGTGTGCACGAGCACGTTCGTGACCATCTCGGAGACCATCAGGACCGCCGAGTCCAGCTGGTCCTCGTCCGGCCAGTCGTACATGAGGTCGCGCACCTGCTGCCGGGCCTCCGCGAGGCGTTCCGGTTCGGCCTGGGCGATGGTCAGGGCCGTGCGCCGGGTGGGCCGCGCGGGTGCCTCCAGGGAGCCCACGGCCGTCGCGGCGGAGACCTGGCGGCAGAGCATCAGCAGCGCGATGTCGTCCTCGCGCCGGTCGACCAGCGGGCCCGTGGTGTAGTGCGACGGCGGGCCGTGCACGGCCTGGACGAGCGCGTCGGCGAGCTTCTCCAGGTTTCCGCCGTCCGGGTCCAGCGGGTAGCCCTCGATGACCTCGCGCAGCCGGTTCCAGCCGGTCTCCAGGTCGTGGCCGCCGGTCTCGATCAGCCCGTCCGTGCAGACGAGCATCGTCTCGCCGGGCTCCAGGACCAGCCGGGTGGTGGGGTAGTCCGTGTCCGGGTCGATGCCCAGCGGCAGACCGCCCGCCGTCGTCCGGACGAGCAGCGTGCCGTCGCTGAGCCGGATCGCCGGGTCGGGGTGGCCCGCGCGGGCGATGACCAGGACGCCGCTGGAGGGGCAGACCTCGATGTACAGGCAGGTCGCGAAGCGCGGATCCGTATCGGTGTCGTCCGCGTCGGTGGCGCCGTTGACGCCGGTGCCGGTGATGCCGGCCAGGAACCGTGAGGCCCGGGAGAGGACCGCGTCCGGGTGGTGCCCCTCCGAGGCGTACGCGCGCAGTGCGATCCGCAGCTGGCCCATCAGCCCGGCCGCCCGTACGTCATGGCCCTGGACGTCGCCGATGACCAGGGCGATCTTCCCCGACGGCAGCGGGATCATGTCGTACCAGTCGCCGCCGACCTGGAGCCCGCCGCCGGTCGGTACGTAGCGCGCGGCCACCGACATCCCGTGGATGTCCGGCTGGACCGTCGGCATCATCGAGCGCTGGAGGCCCATGGACAGCTCGCGCTCGGTCTCGTGCACGCTGGCCCGGCTCAGCGCCTGGGCGAGCATCCGGGCCACCGTGGTCAGCACCGAGCGCTCGTCGGGCGAGAAGGTGACGGGCACGCCGAAGCCGGCCATCCACGCGCCGATGGTCTGGCCGGCGTTGATCAGCGGCAGGAAGGCCCACGACTTCCGGGCGAAGTGCTCGATGACGCGGAAGGCGTCCGGGAAGCGGCGCCGGTAGTCGTCGGGGTCGGGGAGGTAGATCGCGCGGCCGGTGCGGATGACCTCCGCGGCCGGGTACGCGGAGTCCAGCGGCAGGTCGAGGAAGGGGTCGGCCTCGCCCGGCCGGTAGCCGTGGTGGCCGATGACCTTCACCCGGTTGCCGTCGCTGCTGAAGACGGCCAGCCCGGACGGCTCGAAGCCGGGCATCGACAGGCCCGCCGCCACCCGCAGCACCTCGGCCGTCGAGCGCGCCTCGGCGAGGGCGCGTCCCGCGTCCAGCAGGAACGCCTCCCTGTTGCGCCGCCAGTCGCCCGTGACCTGCGCGCGGACCGCGGACGTGCCGGGCTGGGCCTCCGGGACCTCCTGGACGGTGCCCACCAGCAGATAGTCGGTCGCGCCCCGCAGGGGCTTGGAGCGGCTGCGCACGGTCCGCAGCACCCGGCCCGCCTCGTCGATGACCCGCAGCCGGGCCTCGGCGAGGGTGCCCTCGGCGACGGCCAGGTTGATGATGCCCATGATCTCGACCCAGTCCACGGCGTGGAACCGGGCGCGGGCGGCCGACTCGGTCAGCTCCACGCGCTCCGCCGGCAGGCCCAGGAGCCGCGCGGCCTCGGCGTCGAAGGTGGCGATGCGCGAGGCGTTGTCCCAGTGCCACAGGCCGGTCGCTACGGCCGCCAATACGTCCTCGGTGCGCATTGCCCCACTTTATGCGGGTATGACCGTTAGATACCACCGATGCCGTCCGTGGCAGTAGGTAGGCTTGCACACGCGCTGTTGCGACGCTGACCCAGCGCCCCCGCCTCGATCACCGGGTCCGGCCACGGCCTCGGTGATCACCTCGACCACGACTTGGATGAACGATGCATCGGTACCGGTCCCACACCTGCGGCGAGCTCCGTGCGGCTGACGTCGACACCGACGTGCGACTGAGTGGCTGGCTGCACAATCGGCGCGACCTGGGCGGCATCCTCTTCATCGACCTCCGCGACCACCACGGCCTGGTCCAGCTCGTCGCCCGCCCCGGCACCCCCGCCAACGAGGCGCTGAGCCACCTGACCAAGGAGACCGTCGTCCGCGTGGACGGCAAGGTCGTGGGCCGTGGCTCGGACAACGTCAACCCCGAGCTGCCCACCGGCGAGATCGAGGTCGAGGTCACCGAGGTCGAGGTGCTCGGCACCGCCGAGCCGCTGCCCTTCACCATCAACACCGACGACGGTGTCAACGAGGAGCGGCGCCTGGAGTACCGCTTCCTCGACCTGCGCCGCGAGCGCATGCACCGCAACATCCTGCTGCGCACCGCCGTCATCCGCGCCATCCGCGAGAAGATGACCGCCCTCGGCTTCAACGAGATGGCCACCCCGATCCTGTCCGCCACCTCTCCCGAGGGCGCGCGCGACTTCCTGGTGCCGTCCCGTCTGCACGCCGGCAAGTTCTACGCCCTGCCGCAGGCGCCGCAGCAGTTCAAGCAGCTGCTGATGATCGCGGGCTTCGACCGCTACTTCCAGATCGCCCCCTGCTTCCGCGACGAGGACGCCCGCGCCGACCGCTCGCCGGGCGAGTTCTACCAGCTCGACGTCGAGATGTCGTTCGTCGAGCAGGAGGACGTCTTCCAGGTCATCGAAAAGGTCATGACCGACCTTTTCGAGGAGTTCGGCAACGGCCGTCACGTCACCTCCCCCTTCCCGCGGATCCCGTTCCGCGAGGCCATGCTCAAGTACGGCTCCGACAAGCCGGACCTGCGGGCCAAGCTGGAGCTCGTCGACGTCTCGGCGGTCTTCGCCGACAGCGGCTTCAAGGCGTTCGCCGGCAAGCACGTCCGCGCGCTGGCCGTGCCGGACACCGCCGGTCAGTCCCGCAAGTTCTTCGACGGCCTCGGTGAGTACGCGGTCGAGCACGGCGCCAAGGGCCTGGCCTGGATCCGCGTGAACGAGGGCGGCGAGCTCGCCGGCCCGATCGCGAAGTTCCTCTCGGAAGAGGACGTCAAGGCCCTGACCGAGGCCCTCGGCCTGGTCCCCGGCCACGCCGTCTTCTTCGGCGCCGGCGACTTCGACGAGGTCTCCAAGATCATGGGCGCGGTCCGCGTCGAGGCCGCCAAGCGCGCCGGCCACTTCGAGGAGAACGTCTTCCGGTTCTGCTGGATCGTCGACTTCCCGATGTTCGAGAAGGACGAGGAGACCGGGAAGATCGAGTTCTCGCACAACCCGTTCTCCATGCCCCAGGGCGGCCTCGAGGCCCTGGAGACGATGGACCCGCTGGACATCCTGGCCTGGCAGTACGACATCGTCTGCAACGGCACCGAGCTGTCCTCCGGCGCCATCCGGAACCACGAGCCCGACGTCATGTACAAGGCGTTCGAGATCGCCGGTTACAGCAAGGACGAGGTCGAGCGCGAGTTCGGCGGCATGCTCCGCGCGTTCAAGTTCGGCGCCCCGCCGCACGGCGGCATCGCCCCGGGCGTCGACCGCATCGTGATGCTGCTGGCCGACGAGCCGAACATCCGCGAGACGATCGCCTTCCCGCTCAACGGCAACGCGCAGGACCTCCTGATGGGCGCGCCGAGCGAGGTCGACGAGTCCCGCCTGAAGGAGCTCCACCTGTCGCTGCGCAAGCCGCAGGTCAAGCCCGGCCAGTAGTACAGGCAGCAGTACGCGCGCGAGGGCCCGGAACCGCCGATGTGGTTCCGGGCCCTCGCGTTCTCACTACCTGCATGGGAGCTCAAGAAGTGGTTCAAGAGCAACCCAATAATCAAGCTCGTCCGGCGTTTGAGGACAGCGCCGCGGGCGCTCAGCCCGCACTCACATCAACGCTGTCACCAGAGGCACCAACGGGCAGCACCCGGCCGCCGCGTGAACCGCCCTGGCCAGCCGCCCGGGCGTGAGCCGCCGCCGCCACAGCACCGACCGCACCCCGTACTCGGCCACCGCCATCAGCTCCGTCTCGCCCAGCTCGTCCGCGATCAGCACCACCGGCGCCCCGCCGTCCCTGGTCAGCCGGCGCAGTTCGCCCGCCGCCACGGTGTCGTCCGCCCCCATGAGCAGGCAGTCGACGTCGCCGTTCCCCCGTACGACCCGGACCTCGGGCATCGCGGCCCGCAGCTGGCGTACGAACCGCGCGCGGTTGAGCTCGTCCGTGGCGTGGACATTTACGGTGATGCGTTTCTGGAACACTGCCGCTTCCTCGTCTTCCCCGTCTTCCCCCGTGGATCAACGACATCAGCATGCGCGGCCGGCTTGAACGAACGATTGCCGATCGATCAACGGACATAAATGACAGCCCGGAACCTCGTGGAGGTCCCGGGCCCGTCATGCATGCGCGGCGGGTCGCCGCGGAAGAGTGTTACGCGTCGCCGTCTCCCGCGCCGAAGCGCTCGCGGAAGGACTCCAGGTCCTCCTCCGTGATCTTGGCGAAGAGCACCGGCGGCACGGTGAAGGGCGTGCCCGCCGGAACGAACGACAGCGACTTGGCCTCGTCGGAGGTGACCCAGGTGGCGTTGTCGTCGGCCAGCTCGAACGCGCCGCGCATCGCGGCGGCGGACGCCGGGATGAACGGCTCGGAGACCACCGCGTACAAGTGGATCAGGTTCATCGCCGTACGCAGCGTCAGCGCCGCGGCGTCCGGGTCGGACTTGATCTCCAGCCAGGGGGCCTTGGTCTCCAGGTAGGCGTTGCCCGCGCTCCACAGCGCGCGCAGGGCCTGCGCGGCCTTGCGGAACTGCAGGGCCTCCATCTGGCACTCGTACTCCGCGAGCAGCTCGGCGATCTCGCGGCCCAGGGCGGCCTCGGCCTCGCCGGCCTCGCTGCCCGCCGGGACGTCGTCACCGAAGCGCTTCCGGGAGAACGACAGCACGCGGTTGACGAAGTTGCCGAGGACGTCGGCGAGGTCCTTGTTGACCGTGGCCGAGAACAGCTCCCAGGTGAAGGACGTGTCGTCCGACTCGGGGGCGTTCGCCATCATGAAGTAGCGCCAGTAGTCGGCGGGCAGGATCTCCAGGGCGTCGCCGGTGAAGACGCCGCGCTTCTGCGAGGTCGAGAACTTGCCGCCGTAGTAGTTCAGCCAGTTGAACGCCTTGACGTAGTCGACCTTCTTCCACGGCTCGCGCGTGCCCAGCTCGGTGGCCGGGAACATCACGGTGTGGAAGGGGACGTTGTCCTTGCCCATGAACTGCGTGTAGCGGACGTCCGTGGCCTCGTACCACCAGGACTTCCAGTCGCGGTGGTCCGGGTCCTGGTCGGCCCATTCCTTCGTGGCGCCCAGGTATTCGACCGGGGCGTCGAACCAGACGTAGAAGACCTTGCCCTCGGCCGCCAGCTCCGGCCACGTGTCCGCCGGGACGGGCACGCCCCAGTCCAGGTCACGGGTGATCGCCCGGTCGTGCAGGCCCTCGGTCAGCCACTTGCGGGCGATGGAGGAGGACAGGACGGGCCAGTCGGTGCCGTGCTCGTCGACCCACGCCTCGACCTCGTGCGCCAGCTTCGACTGGAGGAGGAAGAGGTGCTTGGTCTCGCGGACCTCCAGGTCGCTGCTGCCGCTGATCGCCGAGCGGGCGTCGATCAGGTCGGTCGGGTCCAGCACGCGGGTGCAGTTCTCGCACTGGTCGCCGCGCGCCTTGTCGTAGCCGCAGTGGGGGCACGTGCCCACGATGTACCGGTCCGGCAGGAAGCGGTCGTCGGTGATCGAGAAGACCTGGCGGATCGCCCGCTCCTCGATGAAGCCGTTCTCATTGAGCTTCCGCGCGAAATGCTGCGTGATCTCGATGTTCTCCGGCGAGGAACTCCGGCCGAAGTGGTCGAAGGCGAGCCCGAAGCCGTCGTAGACCGCCTTCTGCGCGTCGTGCTGCTGCGCGCAGAATTCCGCGACCGGCAGGCCGGCCTCCTTGGCCCCCAGCTCGGCGGGCGTGCCGTGCTCGTCGGTGGCGCAGATGTAAAGGGTTTCGCGGCCGGTCTGGCGGAGGTACCTGGCGTACACATCCGCCGGGAGCATGGACCCCACCATGTTGCCCAGGTGCTTGATCCCGTTGATATACGGAAGGGCGCTGGTGATGAGGTGTCGAGCCATTTCCGGCTGCTCCCTGGTCGCGGTGTACAGAGACCTTTAGCGTATCCGAGCACCAGGGGGTGCCCGTGCGGCGATTTCGGCGTGCGCCGCGTGGACACCCGTGGCGGAGCGGTCAGGTGGCGGCGGCCGGCGGCTCGGCCATCCAGGCCCGCCAGGGCCGGGTGATCACTTCCCGGTAGGTGTGGTGGGACGGGTTGCGTCCCGCGTGCCGGAACGTCCATCCCTGGGCGTCCGCGACGTCCTCCACGGCCTGCGAACTCTCCTCGCACACTACGCACTGCATCGTGTACGTGATCGGCTCCGCGTCCGGCTCCTCGTCCGGTTGCAGCGTCCAGGTGCCGAACAGGAACACGGTGCGCGCGGTCAAAGCCCCCACCTGCTCTCCGCGTTCAGCCGTGCCACGCGGGCGCGGAGGGCTTCCGTCTCGGAGGCGGGGCGGGCGTACTCGGGCGGGCAGTCCCACTCGACCCCGCCTTGAGGAGGGCGTAGCTGTAGGTGCCCCGCGTGGCTGTCCATGACCTGACCGAGCCGGCCCGTGCGGGTGTCGACGGCGTACCTGGCGGCACCGGGGACGGGACCGGGGCCGGGAGCCGGCGGTGCGGATGCGGGGAGCGCGGGGGGATTTTCTTTGCTCACCCTCTTACGATGCCCACTGGAACGCCGCCTGATCAGTGATCGTGTGGGTACGCAGGGTGACGCGTGAATCAAGGGGGCAGGCGGTGGCTGTGGGGCGAAGCCGAGCGGCGCCGGTGCCCTTGGCCGAGTTCGCCTCGTCGTGCTCGCTCCGCCTCCCCGGGCCTCCTACTGTGGGCCGCCGGAACAGTCGGTGTGATTCCGTCCCACGCCCAGGAGAGGTCCATGAGCGTCAACGCCAAGACCACGTACCTGTTCAGGAACGCGAAGACCGGCCTGTATCTGACGGTGAAGGGTGCCAGTAAGGACGTACCCGCGGACATTGTCCAGGAGAGGCTGCTGGACTGGCCGCGGCGCGCGAGTCAGGCGTGGCGCCTGGAGCCGGGGCAGGGCGGCGCGGACACCTACCGGATCCAGAACCAGCACAGCGGCCGCTACCTCCAGGTCCGGCGGTACGGCAAGGAGCCGGGCGTGCCGATGGTCCAGGAGCACCTGGAGGAGAGCAATCCCGCGTACAAGAGCCAGACCTGGCGGATCACGAACGACGACGACCGGGGTTCGCCCGTCATCAACCTCCACAGCGGGCTGCTGCTCAACGCGCGCGGCGACGTCTCCGCCCGGGGCTCGGCCGTCGATCAGTGGCAGGGGCACGCGGACGCCGCCGGCGCCGCGCAGCGGTGGTATTTCGAGCCGGTCGGGCCCCACGGCGGGGCGAAGGCGTTCGACGCGCTGGCCGGGCTGGTCGTCGAGCCGAGCTCCGGTGGCATCATCACGGCCGTCACCAGTGTCTTCAAGGCGTCTCTGGAGGCGACCGGCGGGGTGTTCGGCACGGTGTCGAAGTGGGTGCCGGGTGTCGACCGGACGCCGTACATACGGTTCGACGGGTTCCGGGGTGACGAGGTGGTCCGGTTCTCGCAGCGGAGCCGGGTCGAGGCGGGGCCGCGGAAGATCGGTGAGTGCTTCCCGCAGCTGCCCAAGGAGTTCCACGAGGGCTTCGACTTCGTCACGACGACGCCCAAGGGGCACAGGCACCCCTATCTGGGTGTGAAGGGCGATCTCTCGGTCGAGTTCTCGGAGAAGGGCAGCGACGACGTGCCGTCCGGGCTGTACTTCCCGCCCGAGGAGCTCGGCCGGGCCGGCCGGCCGCTGAAGGCGGTGTCCGCGGCGCCGGACGGTTCGTATTACCTGGTGTTCGGTGAGAAGGGCACCGTGACCATCGACGCCCCCGGACCGAAGGCGGAGCGCGAGGTGCGCGAGGTCGCCCTGGCCCATGTGCCGAAGGAGTTCCGCCAGGCCCCCGACGCGATCGCCTCGGCCGCCGTCGGCGACGAGATGCACTACTTCGCCACCAAGGGCGACCACTACATCGTCTTCACCCTCCGGGAGGTCGTCCACGGCCCGGCGAAGATCCTCGACGCGTATCCCTTCCTGCTCGGCCTCTGGGCGTAAGCCCCGCCGACCCGGGTGACGGGAGGTGCCCTCCCGCCGCTCCCGCCACCCGGGTTCCCCTCCCCCTCCAGATGGCTCAGAGGAAGTAGACGGCGTCGACCTGGCTGTCGGGGCGACGCGAGAAATCCGCACCGGATATAGCCATACGATCCCCCGATTCGTAGCGTGATGCCACGACTACCTAGAGTAGTCAGTTGTTCGGTCGCTGTCACCATCGCGAGGGGGCGCGCTGAGGCGTTCGGGCAGCGTGCGGGGCCGGAGCCGGGCTCCGGCGCCTCGGATCCGGCCCCCCGGGCGGCAAAAAGGCCGCTCCCCCGAACCTGGGGAAGCGGCCTCCGTGAACGGATCCGTCGGCTAGCCCACGATCCCCTTCGTGCGGGCCTCCGCCAGCCACTCCGGGAACTCCACCATCAGCTCTTCGTACAGGCGGGAGTCCGTCAGGGACTTCGGTTCGCGGCCCGCGTGGAAGAAGCCCGCGTTGTCGATGACGCGCTTCTCCGGGACCGCGAGGTCGTCGAGCTTGCGCAGGAAGTCGAAGCCCTTGCCGTCCGGGTCGCCGAAGCCGACGAACTGCCAGAAGATCGGCAGCTCCGCCGCCTCGCACAGGGCGCGCTCGGCGGCGGGCTTGCTGGTGGGGGCGCCGTCGGTCTGGAAGATGACGAAGGCGGGGTCGGTGGCGCCCGAGTTCTTGTAGTGCTCGACGACGGCCTGGATGGCCCAGTGGTAGTTCGTCCGGCCCATGTGGCCGAGGCCCTCGTGCAACTCCTGGACACGACCCGCGTAGTTGGTGATGTCCAGATCGGCGGCGCCGTCGACGTCCGTCGAGAAGAAGAGGACGGGGACGGTGCCGTCGTCGTCGAGGTTCGCGGAGAGGCCCAGGGCCTGCTCGGCGAGGTTCTGGACCGTGCCGTCCTTGTAGTACGGGCGCATGGAGCCGGACCGGTCGAGCACCAGGTACACGGCGGCCCGCTGGCCGACGAGTCCGTGCTTCTCCAGCGTGACGCCCGCCGCCTTGTAGAGGCTGACCAGCGCCGGCGCGGCCTCCTCCACCTTCGCCAGGCTCACGGCCGCACCGCGCGGCGGCATCGCGGGCGCCGGCTCCGGGTTCGGGCCCGGCGCGGGCTCGGGCTTCGGCACGGGCCGGGGTGTCGGCTCGGGCTCGGGGGCCGGCGAGGGGTGGGGCGTGGGGACCGGGTCCGGCTCGGGGATCGGCTGGGGGTGGGGCATCGGCGTCGGCTCGGGCTCCGGCTGCGGCAGCGGGTCCGGCTTGGGCGTCGGGCCCGGCGTGGGGCCCAGCGGGCCCGGGTCGGGGACGCGGTCGGGGACGCGGTCGGCGTTGGGCTGCGGCGGGACGGGCGCGCGGAGGGGCTCGGCCGCTGGGGCCGCGACGGCTTCCCCGGCCGGCTCCGCGC